>CANQZE010000129.1 GCA_947628255.1 uncultured Clostridia bacterium
CACCGTACGACACGCTCACCGACGTCATAAGCGCGGACGGGAAGGGCTCGCTCAAGGATTTCGGCGTGAGTTTTTCAACTATAGATCTGCTTACGGGCGAGGATCTCGCTCCTAAGTTCGATTTCGCCGCTCTCAAAGCGCTCCTGACGTCGCGCAAAGTCAAAGCGGTGTTTGCCGCTCGCAGTCGAGGCTACAGCTTGAGACAGGCGATATCCGTGGAACAGATCGCTCAACTCGTCAAATTCGTGAAAGAAATCAGCCCCGAGACGCTAGTGCTGATCGACAATTGCTATGGAGAATTTGTTCAGCAGATCGAGCCTACCGAAGTCGGAGCAGATCTGATGGCAGGGTCGCTCATCAAAAATATCGGCGGTGGCATTGCGCCGACGGGGGGCTATGTGGCGGGCAAAGCCGAACTTGTCAAATTGGTTTCATATCGCTTGACGGCGCCGTCGCTCGGTATGGAAGAAGGCTCATATTGCTATGGATATTTGCCGTATTATCAAGGCCTGTTTTTGGCGCCTTCCGTCACAAAAAATGCGCTGAAAAGCAGTCTTTTGTTTGCAAAAGCTTATGAAAGTCTTGGATTCGAGACGCTTCCGCGCGGAGATATGAAACCATACGACATCGTCACGAGCATCCGCCTCGGCAGCGCAGATCGCCTTGTCGACTTCTGCGGCGCAATTCAGGAATGCTCGCCGATAGACAGCAACGTCAAGCCGATGCCGTGGGATATGCCGGGATATCAGGATCAAGTTGTTATGGCGGCAGGAGCCTTCGTGCAGGGATCCTCCATAGAACTGAGCGCCGACGGACCGCTGAAAGAACCGTATATGGTTTACGTGCAAGGCGGATTGACATTTGAACACGCCGAGATCGCGCTCGAACATACGCTCGCAACGCTCAAATTCTGACCGCCGATTGACAATAGTCTCCAAAATATATCCGTCGCAAAATATTGCGCGTCTGTCAATATTATCATATTGATTGGACATAATTTTGATCTAAATATGATTATATAATTCAATATATAAATATAATAAATACCCTTATATGAGATATTTAGATTAGAAAATCCTAAATTGGATCCAAAATTGCACATCAATAAAATGCGCCCAGAGAGCTTCTGTCAATGTCGTCATAGACATATCGGCGCGATTCCAGTTGTGACCGAGATCGAATGCCGTTGAATTCGAATAATACTAAATCATTTATAGCCGAATTTGAAAATCAACCGTTTGAATAGTCGGATTCTTACTCGAATATGAAAATCCGCATATTGTAATTGATCTAATATAAAAATAATGAACACTTGTATGAAATTGATTTTTACAATGGCCCCGCTGTTTATTAGCAATTTCGCCACTTTCTTTGCGTAAAACTCGTCTTTTGCGCATAGTTTGAAATGTATAAAAAGTTAAAATTTTGCCTTTCCCCGCCATAATTTTTTCGAATTTTTCGCAATTCATTTTGCAATCTCTCTGAAATATTTGTATTGACAATTCTCGCCGATGAGTTCCACGGCGCCCGAGACCGCCATAGCTTCAAGCTCTTCAATTGGACGATATGTCATTCCGCTGGCGGCAAGCACCAACACACCCATAACATCGTGCTGATCTCGAGTCTCAGACTTTGTACGGAAGATTATTCTTCTGCTGTCCTGCTTGTACATATAGAAGTCACTGTCATCGGACATCGTCACCTCATACGGCTCATCCCCTTCTCGAAGCTTTTCGATTTGCGCGCCAAATTGCTCAAGAAGATCTTTCGCCGTTATATCATCAACCGTCTTTTTCTTTCCAACTACATTCCTCGTCCTGTAAAAATGTTTTTTGTTGTAACCGAGCTGTCCAAATTCCTTCCCCATATATTTGCTCAAATACGCGACGACGCGCCTTTGAGACGTTGTCCTCAAGTTTCCGCTTTCGTCTATCGCCTCCGCAAGCCGTTCCCCTTTGAACACATATTCCGATGATGAAATTATTGCGCAGCTTGCAATACCGAAATCCCAAAACGGAAACTCAAACAAAGGCGCACCCGTCGCCGAATATTGTTGTTTACCATCAATAGTATGGAGTCTGAGCGTGAACTGCCTATCCATTGCCACAAGCCCGTGAAAATGCAGAGCGCCGTTTTTGTGCCTCTCCGGCAGCAACAAAATCTTTACATTTTGATCAAATCTCTGTAGCTTTTGCCGACAAGCACGCCAAAGCGCCTTGACTTCCTCATCATCAAATCGATCCACTTTGCGCTTATCCGTCGTCAAGGTTATAAAATAGTCCCATTTGTTGCTGAGCGCATAGCCCCAAAAAGCGTCCGTGCTTTGCCTCAAGCTGTTCGCCGTGTTTTCAAGAAACACAGCGTTTGCCATATTCTCTTCCTTTGGAAACAACAATCCATCTATTTCAATATAATTCCTAGTGTGATCTGTATCAATATTTACAAATTCATCTAATCACCGTCAGCTTTATAACCCATTTCGCCACTGTAATAAATGGAATCATATCTTTCATAAACGGAGCAGCCAAAATAATCAAACATAATAGATGTGCCATTCTGAGTCTCACAGATTAGCATAGCCGGGAACTTGGACAGATCACCATTTAAGAAAACCTCTTCCAATCCATCATAATTAAATGATTCGTAAATGTCGTCAAAAAGCGAGCCAAGATCACCGAACGAAGAAACGTCGATATCTTCAGGAATCACAATAAAAGGACACAAACCGTCGTCTGTGCTTTTACCATAAGAAATCCACATTTTTGACAATTCATTGATATATTCGCCGACCGCTGCGCCGTTGTCCGCCGTATTGATGTATATCTTGTCATACCACTTGCCGGACTCCAACGGCGTAGGACCCGCCTCAATCGCGGGATCTTCCTGCTTGTCCTTTCGCAACAACCTCACAGCTCCAAACGCCACTGCGCCCAAAAGAACAAACACAAGGATGAACAAAAGGATAACCTTAAGGACATCCAATACTTTACTTTTTTTGTATCTACTCATATTAACTCCTTTTTTTTATCCCCTTGTGTTGTGTATGGTCTCGAATAGACTTATGGGCAGAGATAATTCCCTGCCCACTGTTGCTACAAGACCTCAGATGAGGTCGTCCATAAGCTGACGATAAACGGCAACTTGCTCTGCCGTCAACGTGCCGTGGAAACGATAGAAATTTTCGTTGCCGCTGATTTTCGCATAGATGATTGAGAACACCGGTTGGCGCAAAAGCGCAAGCGCTTGATCCAAGATTGCTTTGTCTTTGTCGCCCACATACATCGTGAGCGTCGGCGAAAAGCCCCTAAGTTCCGGTTGCCCTGTCGCTTGATCCAGCGTGATCGAGTCGATGAACACAAGGTTGACGCCCTTTGCGCGCCCCGTCTTTTTCTCGTTGACGATCATTCCGCCAAGCAACATAAGTTTTTGAACTCGCGGTTTCTCAAAGGTCTGCGCCTCTTGCTTTGCCTCTTGTTCCTCTTCGAGGATCTCTTCGGGATCGAAATTTCTTTCTTCGTTTTGTTTGCTCATTTTGTTACCTCCTATTTTTTCCGCTTATAGCGGGTATGGTCGCTTTTGCCGCTCACTGACGTGAGGCGCGGTCGGTTTTGGGATAGCCGTCAACTTTCGCTTTTGCCTTCCGATAACCCTCTCGGAAAGACTCTTTGTTCTTCTCGCTTCTGAATGGAATTTTCTTCCCTTCCTGCGCGGCGCGGTATCCCATACCGCTGTAATACGCCTTCTTCTGCGAAGCCGTATAATTGCTTTTCTTTGCCATATCTACCTCCACATCCGCATTTTGCGGTTATTTACATAATGATGAAATCAATTCCAGCGAAGCCCTCGCC
>CANQZE010000130.1 GCA_947628255.1 uncultured Clostridia bacterium
TTTTGCTCTTTTTGTCCTTTTTCTTGTCCGATTTTTTGTCCGATGAAGTCGGAGCGGGGACTTCCTCGATAAGAACAAGTTCTTGCAATTCGTTGTTCTCAATATCTTTGATCTCGTCGCTCATCTCACTTCACCTCCCCCTCATTATTTTGATCGACAGGCACGATCGGCGCCTCTCCTTCGTCGTCGGGCGGATAGTCGTACTCTCCGTCCTCGTAGTATTTTCTCTTCTCATCCGTCAATTTCGGCACGGAATCGAACTTGTCGGGCGATGGAGACGACGGAGCGTTTTCCATTTCCTTTTCAAGCTCTTCTTTGGACACCGAAGCCAGCTCGACATATTCGCCGAGTTTTCTCTCCTTTTCCGCGGCGACAAAGCTGAGGAAATAGAACAGAAGCACCAAGCCCGAGAATGACAACAACATATCGCGGAAAGAGTACAGCGGGAAATATATGCGCTGATATTGCAGGTTGTATTTGAGCTGTTGCACGCTCGCGAGGTCGGCAAGCCCGAAAGAGGAATCGTATTTGCCGCCGCCGAGGCTGTCGCCGATGAGCGTCGAGCCGATCATACTGCCGTAAGTCGAAGCCTCGTACAGCGCGCGCTCATATTTTGCAAGCGCCTGCGCAACTTGCGCGAATTGCTCGTTGTTGAGCGTGGAGGCGTACTCCTCATAGAACTCCCAAACTGGTTTGATGACGGGCGATTGATAGACATACCACGTCTGCAACAGGTTTGTGAGGATGCCGTTGATGTCAAGCTCGATCTCATTCGAAGCGTTGAGCAACGGGATGGAAATGCCTCCGACCACAAGTCCCTTGTATGTCTGGCCGTTCATTGTGACATCCTTGAGAACAAGTCCCAAAATCGTGTTGATGATGCCGTCGCTCAAATTTACGTTGAGCTTTTTCAGCACGCCGTTGAGAGCCTTGTTGAGGAACTCGCTGAGACGATCGAAATCGAAATTGTACTCGCCTTCTTCGCCGCCGTCGAGCAAGCCGTCGTCAAAATCGATGTCCAACAGTTTGCCCTCGTCGGACAGGTCGATCATCCATTTGCCGTTCTCGTCCTTTTGACCGTTGTCCCTGAAAAGTCCGACATACAGGTGATCTTTGGGGATGACGGCGTTATCGTTTTTGTAGACGAGGACGACAAACACGTCGTTGATCTTGTAGAGATAATCGGGAGTTTGAGACTCTTTGTCCGTGATGACGTTGCCGTAAATGTCCAACTCCTCTCCAGCGTCGTTCGTTCTGATCTCATCCCTGCCGATGATCGTCCTGATCCAGTCGATCACCGTGGCCATCGTAGACGAGTTGTTCAACAGCTCGCCGAGGCTGAGCTTGCCGCTTGAAAGCAGTCCGAGAATAGGCGACAGAATGTTGCCGCTGTCGTCGTCAGACTCGCCTGACGATGGCAACAAATTTTGCACTCCGTCCAAAAGTCCGCTGATCTCGCCGGATGTGAGCAACCAATCGAAGAGCGCGTTGTCGCCAAGCATAGCGCCGACATTGGAAAGAAGATATTCGAGATCGCCGCGCGTGAGCGAGAATCTCTCGTCGAAAACGACCTCTTGATCGTACAGCTCGCTTATCCACGGATCGACCATCTCGCCGTCGGGCTTGTCCTCGGTGATCGTGGACGGCAACGCCCTTCTGCCCTTATAGTAGTTTTCTCTCAAAGATGTCGCGCCTGTCTTGACGCGGTTGATGACGCCGGCGTTTTCCGCCAGATCCACGACGGCTTTCGCCTCATAATAATCTTCGAGAATGTTCAGCACGTTTTCAAAGCTGAAGATCCAGCCGTCCGAAAGTAGACCGCTCTCGTTGTACAGTCCCTTGCCGTAGATCCCATCCACGGGCTTGTGGACGACTGTGCCGTCGCCGCCGAACTCCGTGCTTGTGGGCATAAGATCTTTCGAATACCAAACATAAATCGTCTCGCCGTTCATAGCGGTGCGGCTGACGTAGAAATAGTGCGAATAAACTTTTCCGTTGATGACAAGCTCACCATTCTCGTTGGGTTCCAATCTGACGAGTTGTCTGCCCTCGACGTCGAGAGTCTTGCCGCCGCCTTTGACAAAGTTGCCCTTGTCGTCCATCGCGATCTCATATTGTCCCGTCTTGTCGTCATACGCGAAGCTGATGTCCACGCCTTGTTCGACGCGCCCCGTTTCGGGATCGGGATCGGAGAGAATATAATAATAGTCGATCGGCTTGTTGGCGATGTTGCCGGAAACGCCGCTCTTGTCCATCCCCTGCCACTCGACATTGTACACTTTTTCAAGCAATTGAACCTGATCTTTGAGTTGATAGGTCAGATCCTTCACCTTTCTGCCGAAACTGACGTGAGTATAATAGGAAAGCTGCGTTTGATAGTCGTCTATCGTCACTCCCGCGGGAGCGGTTTCGATCATCTTGTCTATGCTCGCGCCGAGGACGGCGTCCATAACAAACGTCCCGCCGACCATCACCACAAGCACGATCGCAAGCACCGAGAACATCCTCGCGCGATTGTTTTTGACCGTCTTGGCAAGGATGAGATGGCATATGGATATGATCGCCCACACGCCGAAAGCGCACCATATGCCAAACAGCGCGGGAGACGTGATGAAACGCTCATATCCAATGAAAAACCCCAGTTGCTCCGTAAAACTCGAAGTGCCGACAAAGGGATCCTCACCGATAAATTTTATTGCCGAGCAAAAAACGGCAAAAAGAAACAGCGGAAGACCAAGAAAATAAAACACGACTTTGAGAGCGCGATATGTCTTGACCTTTTTGACCTGTTTTGATTGACTCATAATTCTCTCCTTCAATTCGACGGGCGCCTTTCCCCCTCGCATACGCGCGCGAGACGCGCGCACCCATCTATTTTGCTACCAATATATAATATCATACCCAATAAGATATTTCAATATGATTTTTCGAAAGTTTGAAAAATAAAAATCCGCGTCAAAAAAACGCCCTTGTTGTAGGGCGTTTTTCGCTTTGTCATATCTCACTTGATCGGGCGCATCGTCGGGAAGAGCAACACGTCCCTTATCGACGCGGAATCGGTGAGGAACATCACCATACGGTCGATGCCTATTCCCAATCCGCCCGTGGGCGGCATTCCGTATTCGAGCGCCGTGCAAAAATCCTCGTCATAGGGTTGAGCCTCTTCGTCGCCCTTCGCTTTGGCGAGCATCTGCGCCTCGAAACGCTTGCGCTGATCGAGAGGATCGTTGAGTTCGCTGAAAGCGTTGCCGCCCTCCGTCGCGCACAGGAAAAACTCGAATCTCTCCGTCAATCTCGGATCGGAGGGTTTGCGCTTGGCAAGCGGGCTGACCTCAACGGGATAATCGAGTATGAAAACGGGTCCCGTGAGCTTTTCTTCTACGCACACGTCAAAGATCTTATATAGCGCGTTGCCCCAGCTTATGTCGGAGGGCAATTCGAGGTCCAACTCCTCTTTTGCGCGACGAATCAGGGCATCTAAAGGCTCCGATCCAAAATCAAGCCCGGTATATTTTTTGACCGCTTCCACCATCGTGAGCCTCTGCCAAGGCGACTGAAGATGCAACTCCGTCCCTTGATAGACGATGTCCAAAGTGCCTAGGACTTCCTTGGCGGCGGTGGTGTACAAAAGCTCCGTGATGTCCATCATCTCCTTATAGTCCACATACGCCTGATAAAGCTCGATGGTGGTAAATTCCGGATTGTGCTTGGGGTCCATACCCTCGTTGCGGAACTGCCTGCCTATCTCATACACCTTCTCGAAGCCTCCCACGATGAGGCGTTTGAGGTGAAGCTCGGTGGCGATGCGCATATACATATCGATGTCGAGGGTGTTGTGATGCGTGAT
>CANQZE010000131.1 GCA_947628255.1 uncultured Clostridia bacterium
AAATCCAACCTAACGGTTCAAGTTAGGTTGGGAGTGGTGCCGGTGGACGGACTCGTAAAACAGCGGAACGAGAGTGCTTGCACTCGGAAGTGGAGCGTGCAGGACACGGGCGGGTTGCAAAGCAAGACGCAGTGACGGTGAGAGTCCGTCTAAATAAAAAAATCCAACCTAACGGTTCAAGTTAGGTTGGGAGTGGTGCCGGTGGACGGACTCGAACCGTCACGGATGATTAGTCCACAGGATTTTGAGTCCAGCGCGTCTGCCAATTTCACCACACCGGCGCAGTACAAATATAGCATATCGCGGCGAATGTTGCAAGCGATTTTTATATTTTGTGCGCAAAATATGCGGGCGGAGGCGTCTTTGCTTGACTGGGGTCGGCGCGTGCATTATAATTGACATATATTGAGTCAAGGATAAGTCGGTCTGAATGAAAAAGAATCAAAGCCAAAAGAAGGAAGCGTATCAGAAGGATATGGCGGGGAAAGCGAAGGCGCAAGAGGCCGCGGAGCAGGTCGCCAAGGAGCCTAAAGACGGCGAAAAAACAAAAAGCGTCGCGTTCAAGCCCGATTTCGGGATGGTTGTCAACGCATTGAAAAATTTCGGAAAAAATCTCATATACGTCTTTGTCCCGATGGGTACGGTGTATCTCTTTATGTTGTTCGCCATATTGCTGTTCACGTCGTCGACGGTCAAAAATCTGTCCGAGGCATTGAATCAGATCATCGCGACGGTGGGCGAGTCCATAGAGCAATCGTCCGCTTCGGTAGAGGAATTTTTGGCGTACGCGTTTGGCAGAATAGATTGGAACGGAAACTTTTTTGATACTATTTCCAAAATCTTGAGTACAAATTGGATAAGCGAGACGCTCAAGGGATTTTTCGACACGCTGAGCGCTTCCACGGAGGGATTTGACGCGCGCATCGCGACTATCGCTTCAAATTTCACGGGCGCGCTCAAAGCGGACATCGGCATCGCCGCGGCGATCATCGCTGTCGGGATATGGCTTGCAAACACAGTCACGCGCTATGTGTTGCGCCGCCGCACGGCAAAGCGCAGCGTCAGAGGCACTATCGCCGCGCATACGCTTGTGCCTATCGCTCAGTCGGCGGCGGTGTTTGCAGCGAGCGTATTGTTTGCCTTTATCAAATGGTTCGCGATCTTGGCGTTGGTGGCGGCGGTCGCGCTTTGGGCGATCATATCGCTTCTCAACTCCTTCATCATCTATCGAGACAAGGACACTCCGCTTGACATCAAGGACGTCATCACCTTGCGCAACGTGATCTCTCATATATTTGTCGGTTTGCTCGTGCTGGCGATCGACGTAGTTCTGTTTGTGGCGCTGTGGTTTATCAATCCTATCCTTTGCGTGCTGATAATGATCCCGTTTTTGATATATTCGCTCAACATCATAGATTCCAACACGGATTCCTATGTGCAAAGATTGGTTGTGGCGATCAAGAACGAACAAGTCAAAAACGCTGACTGATCGCGGGGAAATTTCGACAAAAAACACATTTTGTATATTTGTCAAAAAGCGCCGAAAAGGGCGATCGATCGCTTGACGACGCTTTTTGATTTGCGCTATAATACGCATATGAAAGGCTTGATATGTTGCTCCGCACTCCAACGCGGGGGAGAACTCAATAGTCTGACATTTGCAAATTGAGGCAGGTATTTTCACGCAGGAAAATCCTGCCTTCTTGATTATTTCGGAGGGAAGTATGAAAAAAGTCGGCATAATTTTGGGAAGCGATTCTGATCTGCCTGTCGTGAGCAAGGCGTTCGCGGTGCTGGAAGAGTTGGGCGTTGAGTACGAGGCGCACGTGTATTCCGCGCATCGCACTCCGCTTGAAGCGAGGGATTTTGCCGAAAATGCGGCGCAGAGAGGCTTCGGCGTCATAATTGCGGCGGCGGGTATGGCGGCTCATCTTGCGGGCGCGCTTGCCGCAAGCACGATACTTCCCGTCATCGGCATTCCCGTCAAGGGAGCGGCGCTCGATGGGCTGGACGCATTGCTCTCAACCGTGCAAATGCCGTCCGGTATTCCCGTCGCGACCGTCGCCATTGACGGCGCGAAAAACGCGGCGTATCTCGCGGCGCAGATCCTCGCCGTGTCGGAACCGACTCTCGCCGCAAAACTTCAAAGCGCGCGCGCAGAGGCAAAACAGCAAGTGCTGGAAAAGGACGCAAAACTTGCGGCAACTCGTACATTTGAGGGATGAATCCTCCTAGAATCAAATCGAAATAACCTTCGAAAGGAGAAAATATTTATGGAAAAGCTCGAACAAGTTTATGAGGGCAAGGCAAAAAAAGTTTACGCTACCTCGGACGAACATCTCTATATCGTCTCATACAAGGACGACGCGACCGCCTTCAACGGACTCAAGAAGGGGACGATCGTCGGCAAAGGCGTCATCAACAATCGAATGAGCAATATGATGATGCAATTGCTTGAGAAAAACGGCGTTCCCACGCACTTCGTCGAGGAGCTTTCCGATCGCGACACGCTTGTCAAAAAGGTGCAGATCGTGCCTCTGGAAGTCATCATCCGCAACGTGTCCGCGGGATCTTTCTCAAAGCGTTACGGCGTGGAGGAAGGGATCGTTTTCGCACAACCCACGATAGAATTCTCCTACAAAAACGACGCGCTTGGCGATCCGCTCATCAACAGCTATCACGCGCTTGCGCTCGGCCTCGCGACAAAGGAGGAGATCGAGCTGATCAAGGCGTACGCATTCAAAGTGAACGAGGTGCTCAAGCAATATTTCCTCACACTCGGAGTCAAACTCATCGATTTCAAGCTGGAGTTCGGAAAAACTTACGACGGAAAGATCGTGCTTGCCGACGAAATTTCTCCCGACACCTGCCGCTTTTGGGACGCCAAGACAAACGAAAAGCTGGATAAGGATCGTTTCAGACGCGACCTCGGCGGAGTCGAGGACGCATACCGCGAGATTTTCGGCAGGATAACAAACAAATAAAAACCGCTGTTTATGTGCGCATTTTGCGCACATAAACATATTTTATTGAAAATTTACGGCATTTTCGAAATGCCGCGCGGAGAGTTTTATGTCGCAGATATATGACGAATGCGGAGTGTTCGGCATCTTCGCAAATTCAACTCAAGACGTCGCTTCGACGGCTTATTACGCCCTGTTTGCGTTGCAACACAGGGGGCAAGAGTCCGCGGGCATAGTTGTCAACGACGACGGCGTATTCCGCACCTATAAGGACGTCGGACTTGTCAACGACGTCTTCACTCAAGCGGCTCTGGACAGTTTGGGCAACGGCAATATGGCTGTAGGACACGTGCGCTATTCCACGACGGGGACGGGTCTCAGAGAAAACGCCCAACCCATAGTCGTCAATCACCTCAAGGGGAATCTTGCGCTCGCGCACAACGGAAATCTTGTCAACGCGTTCGAGTTGAGGTCGGAACTTGAAAACGGAGGAAGCATTTTCCACACGACCTCCGACAGCGAGGTGATCTCCTACATCATAACCAAAGAGCGCGTGCGCCGTAGCTCCATCGAGGAAGCGGTGCTTGCCGCTATGGACAGGCTTTGCGGGGCGTATTCCATCGTCGTGATGTCGCCGTCAAAGCTCATTGCCGCGCGAGATCCCAACGGATTCAGACCTCTGTGTTTCGGCGTGAGAGACGACGGCGCGTACGTTGTCGCTTCGGAATCCTGCGCGCTTGACGCGATCGGAGCGAAATATTTGCGGGAGATCGAACCCGGCGAGATGCTCACGATAAGCTCGGACGGAGTGAGAAGCGACAGATCGCATTGCGGAGTCACTCCCAAAACGCTGTGCGTGTTCGAGTTTTTGTACATAGCGAG
>CANQZE010000132.1 GCA_947628255.1 uncultured Clostridia bacterium
GCGATTTGGTTGCTAACCCCCTGTCCGAGACAGTCACGTTTATTCGCTTGATTCTTTCCTCAAACTCTGTCTGAGCTTTCTAATACTCTATGCCAGCCTTGTCTGATTTAGGCGCCCCATAGCAAGGGGAGCTGTCCGCCGAATATCGGTAGACTGAGGGGATTGCCAAAACATTTATTTTTCCTGTCATTCTGAGCGTAGTCGAAGAATCCCCCTTGCCAAGGGGCGCTTCACTCGGACAGAGGTTGCGTTAATTGCTCAGACGCGGCAACCGTAAAATATAAGACGGCTCGGACAGAGTTTGAGTAGGCAACCACTCTTATTTGCTTGATTCGCGCCGCAAACTCTTTTGATTTTCAGATTTTTTTCCAGGATTTTGGGCTGAAGATGAGCAGGATGGGGAGGATCTCCAGTCTGCCAAGCAACATATCCAAAGATAGGATCAATTTTGCAAACAGGTTGAAATGCGCGTAATTGCCGTAGGGGCCGACGACGCCTATGCCGGGGCCGATATTGTTGAAGCAGGCGATCACTGCCGAGAAATTGGTGTTGAAAGAATCTCCCGCCGCGTCTCCGACAGACACCAAAATCGTGGAGATCATCATTATGAACACATAGAGGATCAAAAAGTGTCGCACGCTTGACACCGTCGCGTCGTCGATGGGTTTGCCGTCGAGCTTGAGCGCGCGCACCGAGCGGGGGGAGAGCGTGTTTCTGAGGCTGTTGACGGAGGATTTTGAGAGGATGAGCACTCTGGACACTTTAAGTCCGCCCGCAGTCGATCCCGAGCAACCGCCTATGCACATCACGGCGAGCAGAAGCGTTTGGGCAAGCACGGGCCACGTGGTGAAATCTCCTGTGCCGAAGCCCGTTGTTGACATCACGCTTGCCACATCGAACGCGGTGTATCTCAGCGCCTCGCCGACATTCGCGTACGTCCTTGACGCGCACAGATCCACCGTGATAGCCGCGACGACGCCGAAGTAGATCAAAAACATACAGATGAGTTCCTCGCTTTTGAGCGCCTTGAGAACGTGACCGATGATGATGAAGTAGTACAAATTGAAATTGACGGAAAAGAGGAGCATAAATATGGTGATCGTCACCTCGATCCCGATGTTGTTGTACGCCATTATTCCGCCGTTGACCACCGAAAATCCGCCCGTCGAGGCTGTTGAGAACGCGTGACAGAACGCGTCGAACACAGGCATCCCGCATATGCAAAGTATCGCGACGAGCATAAGCGTGAGAACGATGTAGATCGCGTAGAGTATGCGCGACGTGAAGCGAAGTTTGCTCACGAGCTTGCCAAACTGAGGTCCGGGGATCTCGGCTTTTGCGAGCGCGGTGGACATTTTGTCGTTGCGGGGAAGTATCGCGATGATAAACACCAGCACGCCCATTCCGCCTATCCACTGCGTGAGCGCGCGCCAAAACAGCAGGGAACGCGGGATGTCCTCCACATTTATGATGACGCTTGCGCCCGTGGTGGTAAATCCCGAGACGGTCTCGAAGAGCGCGTCGATGTAGTTGGGGATCGCCTTGGAAATGCAGAAGGGGAGCGCGCCTATCATCGCGATGAGGATCCAAAATAGGCCGCAAATCGCAAAGCCGCTTGAGGGGCGCAGATCGCGTTTATCTTTGGGCGGGCGCAATGCCAGCCCTATCAAGCCGAGCGCAACGCAAACGGCGATCGTTACAGCGAAACTTATCGCGGCGGGATCCTCGTGAAAACCCAACGCCATAAAAAGCGGGACGCTCATCAACGCTCCGACAATGAGGGCAAGTTCTCCGAATACAAATGCGATCAGGCGGTAGTTCATATCAATTGTTCAATATGTCGTTCAACGACGCCAGCCCCTCCTCGAGGGTGACGATAATGACGTTGTCTCCCGGCAAAATGACGTCCTGCCCGGAAGGGGTGATCAACTCGCCGTTTCGGATTATCCCCGCGACGAGCAACTGTTTTTTGAGATTGAGATTTTGTATGGGAACGTTGAAGTGTTTGAAGCGCTCTCCCGCTTCGAACTCCAAAATTTCGGTTGAATCGTCAATGATGTGGAAGATGCGCTTGACGGACGCGGACTCCTTGCTCTCAAGCAAGCGGACGAAGCGGATGATCTGATCCGCCGTGGATGTCTTTGTGGAAACCGCCGAATATATGCCGCTGCGCTGAAGCATATCGTAATAGCTCAACTGGTCTATCTTGGTGATGACTTTCGCCACTCCCATCGACGTCGCAAACATACTCATAATGATGTTTTGCTCGTCCATATTGCCAAGCGCGACAAAAGCGTCGGTGTTGGAAATCCCCTCGTCGATAAGCACGTCGTGATCGGTGCCTTCGCCGAAGATGACCTCTGTCTTTTTGAGTTTTTCGGCAAAAGAGACGCATTTTTTGCGGTTGCGCTCTATCAATTTGACGTGGATATTGAGTTTTTCAAGCGCTTCGCACAGATAGTATGCCGTTGTGGACGCGCCGATTATCATTATGGAGCGGGAAGGCTTGTTCCAACCCAACTCGCGGAAAAACGCGTGTATGTTTTTTTGCGTCGCGGTGAGGAAAAGCCTGTCCTCCGCGGCGATCACAAAGTCGCCTGTGGGGATGATAGGCTTGCCGCCGCGTTGCGCCGCGCATATGAGGACTTTCGCCTTGAAACTCTTCCCGAGGTTCTTGAGCGACAGCCCCTGCAAAGGCGAATTTTGCGTGACGAGAAATTCCACAAGCTCGACTTTTCCGTCGCTGAATTCGCTCACCTTGATCGCGGAAGGGAAGCGCAACATACGCGAGATCTCCATCGCCGATTCGTATTGAGGGTTGACCATAAGGTTGAGGCCGAGATCGCCGTCGTTTTGGAAAAGCTCCAGATATTCGGGTTTGGAGGCGCGCGCTATGGTTTTGCCCACGCCGAGCTTGCTTGCGATGATACAGCAAAGGATGTTCAATTCGTCGTCGGAAGTCGCCGCGATCAGCAGATCCGCTTCCCCCACGCCCGCCTCTTTGAGGACGTCCGCGCTTGCGCCGTTGCCGATCACGCCCTTGACGTCGTAGGCGTTGACGGCGTCCTCGACTTTTTGCGAGTTGAGGTCGACGACCACAATGCTGTGGCTTTCGTTTGAGAGTTCTTCCATTGTGGCGCTGCCGACAGCGCCCAATCCGACGATGATAATTTTCATATTTTCCCCGTGAATTTTTTCGGTCGCATGACGGGCGAGTCATGCCTAAGCATTATATCATCAATTACGTATTTAGACAATTGAAAATGCAAAAAAGTTAGCGCAAGTTCGAATTTTGAGCGTTTGGGTGACTTTTCGGTATGATTTTGAACGATTTCAATCGATTTCAAGCAAACTTTTCAAGCGAGTTGCGCTTTGAAAGCGTTCTCATTTGCGCAAAATGCGAAAACGCCAATTTGACGGCGCTCACCAATCCTCGCGGTGGGAGATCTTCACGTCGTCGTACATCTCGAAATACTGCTGTTTGTAGCGCTCCGTTTCTCGTCTGGCTTTTTTCAGATCCTCACGCGCCTGCTTTTTTGCGGCGGTGTCCGCCTCGGAAGGCGCCTCTTCAACGACGGGAGTCAAACGCTTTTTTTCATAATCCATAAAGTGTTCCCAAATGCAAAATCGTGCATACGTGTTGAGTTTTTCAAAGCTCGATGTGTTCCACGCCTTCCTTTTGGGAGTAGCGATAGATGGAAAATTTGCTGCCGATCGCGCCAACAGGCTCGGCTCCCGTCAAGGAGCAAAGCTCTTCCATAGCGGTCTTTGCGGGGATGTCCGCGTTTTTGAGGACGGCGATCTTGATGAGTTCGTGGACGTCGAGAGCGGTGCAGACG
>CANQZE010000133.1 GCA_947628255.1 uncultured Clostridia bacterium
TCTCCTTCAAGGAGATGGTGATGAGGGTCCGCGCGCAACTCAGGCGCTATTATGATTTCAATTCGCAACAAAAGGGCAACGACAGGAAGTACGGCAGGCTTGCGATCTCCTCTTCCCGCTTCGAGGCGAAGGTGGACGGCGAGACGCTCTCCCTCACCGCAAAGGAATTCAAAATTCTGGACTATCTCACCCTCAACGCAAATCAGATCATTCCCAAGCAGAAACTCATCGACGAGGTGTGGGGCATCGACGAATATATCGACGAAAACACCGTCGCCGTCACGATCGCGCGGCTCAGAGACAAGCTCTCCAAAGTCGACGTTCACAATGTGGCGACCGTTTGGGGACTTGGCTACAAGTGGCAGGACTGAAATCCCCGCATATGGTGAAAAATGCATAAATCTAGATTGGCAAAGATAGAATCCGAACTTATGAGGTTGCAAGAGGGCAACCTGCTTGAGCCTGTCAAGATCGAGGGCGTGGGCGTCTATCACGCCATTTTGAAGAGGCTCGACACGCTGAGGCTCACGATTTTGAAATTGCAGGACGCGGGTATTGACGCCGCAAACCGCACAAACACGGCGATCGCGTCCGTCGCTCACGATATGAAGACTCCGCTTCAAGTCATCTCGGGCTACGCCGAGAGTATAAGCGACGGAATAGACGACAAAAACTATGCGGAACTCATCCTTCAAAAGACGGATCAGATGAACGAGATGGTCATTTCCCTCGTCGAAGAGTCGCACGCGGAGCTTGAAAAAAACAAAAAAGTCAAAAGCGTATCAAACGCCCGCGAATATTTCACGGAGGCGATCAACCGTATGCGCCCCGTCGCGGAGGCAAAAGGCATTTTGATCAAGCACAAAAAAGTGCCGAACGTCTCCGTAAGGCTGGACTCCTATCAATTTGGCAGAGTTGTGCAAAACCTCATCTCAAACGCCGTCAAATATTCCCCGTCGGGAACGACGATCACCGTGTCGTACAGGCTGTGGGCAAAAAAACTGTACATCAAAGTCAAGGATCAGGGACAGGGCATCTCAAAGGCGAACCTGCCCTACGTTTTCGATCAATTCTTCACCGAGGACAAGACTCGCACAAATCCCCAAAACAACGGCCTCGGGCTGTACATCACAAAGGATATCGTGCGCGAACACGGCGGCAACATATCCGTCAAGAGCGTCAAGGGCAAAGGCAGCACTTTCACTGTCGAGATCCCCGTGGAACCCGAACTCGAGGAAAAGCTCACGCTCACACACAGATTCGACAAACTTCCGCTGTGGGGAAAGATCGCCAGCGAGATATTCTTCGGTTGGCTGATGTCCGCCGCCTATCGCATAACGCGCTTTTTTGAGACGCGCAACACATCCACACTGCTGTTTGGCATACTTTGCATCGCGCTCTTTCCATTTATGTGGTTTATAGATTTTTTGAGCGTGTGCGTCTATGGCAGGATAACCTTCCTCGCGGATTGATCCTCGCAAAAAAAAATTCGAGCGCAAGGCAATTTGCCTCGCGCTCTTTGTTTATTCGAAATCTTCCGTTGTAACAAGATTTTAGGCGACGCGACGCGCGCCTATCTTGCCTCCCGCCTTGAGGTCACTCCTCGTCGTCGCACGATTGGAGACGGCGCAGTGAAAACGGGATATTTTCGGGCGCAGACTCGTGGAAGATGAAGCGATCGCGTTTGATCTCGTCGTCGGAATACAGCCAAATGCACTTGTCCTTCCACGCGTTTTGCAGATTGCGCTCGAAGATGTTGCTCTCAAACACCATATTGTACACGGCGGGATTCAACCCGACGAAAATCGTCTTGAACTTGTGCGCTATCAAAAAATCCACAAGCTCGTCCCTCAGCATAAAGCAGAGTTGGATGTCGCTGATCTCAAAGCCGCTGCCGCATTCTCTGCAAGGTTGCAACATAAAGTCGTCAAGCCCCAGCCTCGTCTTTTTGCGCGTGAGTTCCACAAGCCCCAGCGGAGTCATCCCTATCGTCGCGGTGCGCAGATGATCGGGTTTGAGCGCGTTTGACAGCCGCTCTATCACGGCGTCGCGATGCTCCTTCTTTTCCATATCGATGAAATCGATGACGATGATCCCGCTGATGTTGCGTATGCGCAGCTGTTTTGCGATCGTATCCGCGGCGGCGAGATTGGTTTTGAACACGGTGTCCTCAAGGTCGCTCGAACCCACAAATTTGCCTGTGTTCACGTCGATGACCGTGAGCGCTTCCGTCTTGTCTATCACGATGTACGCCCCGCCCGGAATGTCGACGCGCCTGTCGCAGAGGTGATTGATCTGCTTGCTCAGCCCGAAGTGCGCCATAATGCCGCGCTCGCCGTTGTACACCTCGATACTTGACTTGCCCACTCTGCCTTGGAGCGCTTCCTGCACGCCCGCGTCGTTGACTATGACCCTGTCGACGTCCTCGCTGAACGTGTCCCTCAACGCCCGCTCGAAAAGGCTGAGTTCCTCAAACACCATACTCTTTTCGGGCGCGGACTTGAAATCCGAACATATCTTTTCCCACAAATTGATGAGCAACGCGGCTTCATAAACGATGTCTCTGTCTGTCGCTGTGTCCGCCGCCGACCTTATGATGAATCCCATTCCGTCGGGGCAGATGGATGTAACAAGCTGTTCGAGATACTCTCGCCTCTCGTCGTCCTCTATCTTGCGCGAAACGCCTATGAACTCCGACTCGGGCAACAACACGAGATAATATCCGGGCAACGTGATGTCCGTCGCCAGCCTCGCGCCCTTGTTGCCAAACTGATCCTTGACCACCTGACACATTATGACGTCGCCGGGCGAGACCTGCTTCGCGCGCTTGGGCATCACGCTCTGTATGCGGGTACGGTCGACGCGCGAATCGCCGACAAACAAAAATCCGTTACGTTCGAGTCCGATGTTGACAAACGCCGCCTTCATCCCTTCAAGGACATTTTCGACACGTCCCTTATAGATGTTTCCGACAAGCCCGCGCACATTTGTCCTCTCCACCGAAAAGTCGATAAGCTCGCCGTTTTCGACAAGAGCGGCTCTCGTGCAGTAGGGCGTGTAGTCCAAAATGAGCTGCTTCATAATTCTTCTCTTTTTTTATTTTGGTCCGTCGACGCGTTTTTTCTCACAGTATGTTTTGTCGTTCATATCGCGCGATCGACGGTTTATCTGAGCAATATCTCAAGTTTAACTCAAGATATTGTCAACATCGACATATTCCCCGGCTTCCAAAACGTATTGCGCCGTTTTGACGATATCCGTGACGCTCGCCGTTTGGGCAAGTTCTTTTTCAAGAAACGGCAACAGCCTGTCGGGGCGCAGATTCACCCCTCCCGCCGCGAGTCGGAGACACAGTTTGCCGTCCCTTTCAAAACTGTCCAAGATCTTTGCCGTCGCGTTCTCTTTGACAAGCTCTCCCTTTTTGAGATACTCGATCTCGACGTCGGAAAGGTCTATATCTTTGTAGGCGTACGGATAGATATAATCCGCCGCGACGACCCTCGCCTGCAAATTCGGATTTTTTTGGCTCTCAAACGCCGCGATCGCCCGAAGTCCCTTCGGCGAGGAAGCGTTGAAGCGCGCCAGAACTTCGTCCTTTCGCATATCGGTGTCCACGGTCAGATACTCCGCGTTTGACGTCACGCCGAGCGCAAGCGGCGGCGAAAAAAACACAAGCGAGTGAGGATTGAACCCGTTCGAGCGCCGCACGGGGATCTCCGCGCGCAAGAGTATGCGGGAGATGTGCCTGAGCAGGTCGATGTGAGATATGAAGCGCGCCTCTTCGCATTTTTCATACTTGAGTACGATCATAGGATGCTACACCTCCCCTTTTTC
>CANQZE010000134.1 GCA_947628255.1 uncultured Clostridia bacterium
ACTCTCCGTAATTCACCGTCCCCATTAGCACGCCGATGACGCCGCCAATGTAGCTCCTGCCTGCGACCTTGCCCGTCTTGATCGTCGAAGCGCCCGAGAAACCTGCATCCGCCCCGGAGATATTCCCGGATGAGTCTACCTCCAACGCGGTACACATAAACGTGACTTGGAAATTCTGCGTGCCGTCAATGACGCCCAACGTGACGCCAACCGCGCCGCCGACATACTGATTGCCTGTGACGGAACCCGCGTTTGTGAAAAGCGTGTCGCCTGTGCCGACGCCGTCCGCGTCCTCGGTGACGTCAAACGTGACGCCCGTAGCCGCAAAGCCGATGGAGCCGCCTACAAATCTGTAGCCCTCGACGTCGCCTAGGTTGGCATAATACCCCGCGAGCTTGCCCGTCCTGCTGTAGCCGATGAGGCCGCCGATATAGTTGCCGCTCTCGGGGTCTTTGGCGGTGACTTTGCCATAGTTGCGCATATCTAGCGCCATATTCGCACTGCCCGATTGAAGCGTACTGCCGCCCGTGTTCAAAGTGCCTTCGCTGCGGCCGATCAGGCCGCCGACATTCTGTGTGCCGATGATAGACGCGTAGTTGTAGATCTTGCCTTTTTGAATATCTACGGTCCCCGCATTCGAGCCGATCAAGCCGCCGACGTTCTCGCCTGTGGCCGTGACTGACGCCGTGGTTTTGTTGTATTCGCCGATCTTGATCTCCAACCCGCCGCTGAACGTGGCGCCCGATGCGTCCGTGTCCATACCGACGCCGAGCGTAGCGCCCGACGCGTTGTTCCCAACAAAGCCTCCGACGTTTTGCGTGCCGCCAAGTTTGGCAACAATGTTGATCTTTGTGGATTTATCCGCTTGCAGACCCGACGTCGCATTGAAATATGTATTGCCGTTGTTGTAGCCTATGAAGCCGCCGACATCGTCCGCAACGGGAGAGGATGTGGTGGCATTGCCTGTGATGTTGATCTTGATGTCATAGGTGCCGCCGAAAACTGCGCCGTTTGAATAGCCCGCAACGCCGCCTATGTGGCTGTTGCCCGAAGTCGCTGTGACTTTGATGTAGGCGCTGTTCAATATCTGCACGTCATTGGTCGGCGAATCGGGCAAACCGGCAAGCGAATTGTTGAGGAAGGACGTGCCTTCGTCCATATATCCGATTATGCCGCCGACGTTGTTCAACGCTTGACCCGACGCGGTCACGGTGCCGCCAAAGACTACGCCGTCAAAGATGATTCCTTTTCCATATCCGACAAAGCCGCCCGCCGCAGTCTTAGCCGTGGTGAAGTTCACACCGTTCAATATCCCGGTTGTTGGCGCGAGATTGACTGTAACGGTGGTGGTTTTCTTGACATTTGTGTTTGTGTTGACGTTGCCGATCAATGCGTTTTGAATGGTAGTGTTGCCAAGCGCGATGCCAACCATTCCGCCAATGCCCTGCCGCCCGGTGATGTTGACAGCGCCGCTAGTACCGTCTCCAATCAAATTTGCATACAGTCTTGACATCACTTTGCCGTCAATGACGCCCACCGCGCCGCCTATGCCTATGCCTGCCTTCGAATGGCTGCTGCCGGACAGCGAGTTGATTGAAGTTGTGCCATTAACATTGTTGTTGTTCAACTCGACATACGTGGCAATCGGATCTCCTTTGGAAGTCGCATTAGCGTGGGCGACGGGCTCACCCGCTATCCTTCCCACAATGCCGCCTATGTTGCCTCCGTAGCCGATTATATAGCTTGTACCTGTGACTTTACAGCCACTTATCAACACCGTATCGCCCGAATTGTAGGCTATATTGGTCCCTTCCGAGCGGCCGCTCTCCGCAATGCCGGCAATGCCGCCCGCGTAGCTGTTGCCTTTGGTGATATTGGTTGCACCGGAACTGCTTCTATCTGCATAAGCATAGATCTTGCTGTCTGTAACGGTGCAATTTTGTATTGTTGTGCCGCCGCCCGCCCAAGCGACAATGCCGCCCGCAACGGAACCGTATGGATTTGTAGTGTTGGTGCCTGTGTAGTATGAGGTTATGTTTGCTTTGGACACTTTCAAATTTGATATCGTCGCGCCTTGAGTCTTTCCGAATATAGCCGCATATGCAGTTTGAGTGTTGTGAAGAGGTATGACGAGATTGCGAATCTCGGCGTCTGTTCCATCAAAGCTACCGTCAAAGTGGTAGAGCCAATGTTCGGTATCTTTATTGAAGTTTCCGAGATATGCTATAGGTATAAAGTTTTGCTCCGCAAATGTTGCTCCGGCCTTAAATTCTGTTCCCGAATAGTAGTTGTTGTACCCTTTCCAAGTGTTATATGACTCTGATCCCACGTCATTCCTTCCTGTGGATGACGGAAAATCTTTTGCATGCCCTGCCGAACTGCGGTCATAGAGGAACCTATTTTTGCCCGGGGTGGATTTGTCGTTCGCAAGAGTAGACATATCTATCCAAGACACGTCCAGACCGTCGATATTATTGTCTCCGTTTGCGACCTCGATATATTTATCGTGGAAAGTGTAGATGAATCTATTGACTTTTGTTCCGTCTTTTTGGGTTTCCGACGCATTGACAAGCGCAGACAATCCCAACAAATCTACGCCGTCCTTGATGATGTAGGGACTTTGCTTGCTGCCCGCTTGCGCGCCGACCCAATCGCCGTTTTCATCCTGACCGTAGGACACGGAAAGCATGCTCAAACCCTCTTTTGTGTCGACTGCGAACATTGAAAGAGTGGGTATGCAACCATAAATATAGATATATGCGCTCAGCTCGCCGCTCAAAAATTTTGGACTATACGTCACCAAGTTACTGCCATCGTCAAATTTCGCATTATAGTCGCCTGCGGTACCACCCGTATATTCTCCCGCATTTACAAGCGCTTCGGCAGAACTTCTGTTGACATTTGTATTCGTTCCGCTCTCAGATGGATGAATGTATGTTTTGTCAAACACATATCCGCCTGTCGACATATATGCGGTGAGTTCCGAAAGCGATGTGACGACATCGCCTACTATCATACAATTTTCTTTCGGATCATCAGTGTCGTTGAACTCGCCGCGGAATTGAGTTTGCACATCATCAAAATTTGCGGCGTTGCCTTTTTCCGCATATATCATAAAGTGGAAACTGTTTTTCAGCGTGTAATTGTGGTGGGAATTGTTTTTGACCGTTTCGCCTTCTCCGCCGCTCGAATCGTCGTCGATATATCCCAAAATGCCCGCGCCGTATCTTGTGTCATTAAACCAATCCGGGTCAACGACTTCGCACAAAAGCTCGCCTATGTTGTAGCAATAAGTTATGCTAGCGTTCTTTTTTGCGGACGCCACGCTGCTTGGCTCCATTTGTCCGATTATTCCGCCCAACCTGGAGTGCCAAACCGCATTTGCTCCAACCAGGCCGTAGGATTTTACTTTACCCACATTGTAGCAATATGATATCTTTGCCTCGCCGGCAATGGCTATGAGGCCTCCGCACACCGCGTTGAGGTCAAATCTGCCAAAGCTCGTATTGTCATTGTTCGCATCAATAACGTTTTTCGTACCCGCCCATACTTCGCCGGTATTATAGCAATAAGCCACAATACTCGGTTTTGTCGTATCGAAAACCATTTGGTCTTTGTCGCCAATCCAACCGGCAAATTGACCTTCTGGAG
>CANQZE010000135.1 GCA_947628255.1 uncultured Clostridia bacterium
GAGTCCGCCCATTAGCAAAAAGACCTCGCAAATATGCGAGGTCTTTTGGAGCTGGTGGGCGGACTCGAACCGCCGACCTGCTGATTACGAATCAGCTGCTCTACCGACTGAGCCACACCAGCAACTGTGCAAAAATTATATCAAATCTTCTTGCAAAATGCAAATGTTTTTGAGAAGTTATTTACGCATTATATTATTTATTGCATATTTTGTTGATCTTGTAAGTTAAAAACACGATAAGTGTTGCAATACTTATCGTGTTTTTAGCATAATTTCGAGTGTTTTTTCCTTAAAAACGTTGAGATGTAGCGAGGGAAACTCAATATCGAGTTTCTGCGGAGTGTGACTTGACTGCTCGTCTCAAAATCGTCGACCGCGGACATCAAGCAATAGAATTTTGGCATTCGATATTGTATACAAATAATGTGTACAGCTAAAAACAGATACTCATAAATATAGGCGCGCGAACTGCGCACAATAATATTGAAAAAGAAATTGAAAATTTGCATAAATGTCTTGACATTTGGCAAAATAAGCAATATACTGTTAGCAGTCAATGGGCGAGAGTGCTAGCAAGCTCCCAAAGACTGAGGGGTAACAATGAGCAAAGAGCTGTCGGAAAGAAAAAAGAAGATACTGCACGCGCTGGTGGACCTGTATATCACCACAGGGCAACCCGTGTCGAGTTCGGACATACAGAGCAAGTATCTCCCCGAAGTGAGTTCTGCGACCGTCAGGTCGGAGTTGAGCGCGCTCGAGGCGCTTGGGTACATCGAGCAACCGCACACATCCGCGGGGCGCGTGCCGCTCAAGGAGGCATACAAGTTTTACGTTGACAGCATCAGCGCTTCCGGCAGTGAAGCGACTGCGCTCACCGATCAAGAGACAGCGTTCATCCGCGACCGCTTTTTCAAGAGGCTGGAACATATCGAGGATATGTCCAAAGCCGCCGCGAAGATCATCAGTGACGCGACAAATTATACGTCGTTTTGCATAGAGCGCTCGTCGATGGACATCGAGATCGAAGAGGTCAAGCTCGTGCCGCTCAAGGGTTCGAAAGCTGTCGTTCTCATCGTGACGGACAAGGGGATGCTCGCAAACAAGGCGATCGACCTGTCCCCCGATGTCAAGGAGGAGTATGTCGAGACGGCGAGCAGCCTGCTCAACAAGATATTCCAAGGCAGAAACCTTATGGATCTCGAAAATTTCGATTTGAGCGAGATCGACGTTGAGATACAGGGCTTCAAGGATATCCTTGACGAGGTGCTGAAGATATTGCGCATATACGTCAGCTCGCACAGCGACACTGTCGTTGTCGAAGGCGCGCTGAAGATGCTCGACTATCCCGAATACAGCAGCGTTGAGGACGCAAAAACTTTCTTGAGCGTCATAGAGGATCGTGAAAATATGGCTCAGATCCTCTCCGACGACGGCAGTATAGAGCTGTCCGTACGCATCGGCAAAGAGGACAACGGCGTGGACAAGTGCGCGATCGTCACCGCGGCGTACAAGGTCGGCGACGAAGTCGTGGGGCAAGCGGGCGTGATCGGGCCTGAAAGAATGGACTATAAGAAGGTCATAGGTGTGCTTGAGCTGATGAAAAATACGATGTCCGCCGTGATCGATGGATCGACCAAACACATCACCGACGGACATAGCGAGGATTGATATGAAAAAGGAAAACAAAAAGCAAACTCCCGAGCAGGAACCCGTTGTAAGCGACGCCACGGAGCAAGATACGACGGAAGTCAAGGCTGAAGACGAGTGCGTCGATCGCGAGAATATGTCCGACGCGGACTATATCGCGGCGCTCGAAGTCAAGTTGGGGAAGGCCCTTGCGGAGGTGGAGAGCGTGACAAATCTTGCTCGCCGCGTGCAGGCTGACTTTGACAACTATCGCAAGCGCAACAACTCTTTGGCGGAGGAGATGAAGCAGCTCGGGCAATCCGCCGTCATCGAAAAGATGCTCTCCGTGCTTGACAACTGCGACTTTGCGAGAAAGTACATCGCGGACGAATCGGCGCTGACGGGCTTCAATATGATGGAAGCGCAAATATTGGGTGCGCTCACCGGCTTCGGGCTTGCGGAGATAGAGGCGGAAGGCAAAGATTTCGACGCCAAAACTATGACCGCGGTGGAGCGAGTCAAGGACGCGGACAACGCTGGAAAAGTTGTCGAGATATTGCTCAAGGGATACACTTTGAAAGGCAAACTTCTGCGCCCGGCAAGCGTGAAGATCGCTTATGCCGAATAGCGCGCAAAATCGCACAAACAGAACTTTATCGACATAAAATCGGCAAATAAACGCGCTGTTGCGCGGATATAAAATAAAAAATATTCAGCTTCCCGAAAGTAGGGAAAAGGAGAATGATATGGGCAAAATAATCGGAATCGATCTGGGCACTACAAACTCTTGCGTCGCAGTTATGGAAGGCGGCGAAGCCGTTGTCATCCCAAACGCCGAGGGCGCAAGGACAACCCCGTCCGTCGTGGCGTTCACCAAAGACGGCGAGAGGCTCGTCGGCGAGATCGCAAAGCGTCAGGCTGTTGCGAATCCCGAGCATACCGTGAGTTCCATCAAGAGAGAGATGGGATCCAACTACAAAGTTAAGATCGAAGGCAAGGAATACACTCCGCAGGAGATCTCCGCAATGATCCTCACAAAACTCAAGAACGACGCGGAAAAATATCTCGGCGAGAAGGTCACCGAGGCTGTCATCACGGTTCCCGCATACTTCACGGACGCACAGCGTCAAGCGACAAAGGACGCAGGCAAGATCGCAGGACTCGACGTCAAGCGCATCATAAATGAGCCTACGGCGGCGTCGCTCGCATACGGCATCGACAAGGATGAAAACAAAAATCAGAAAGTTTTGATATTCGACCTCGGCGGCGGCACATTCGACGTGTCCGTGCTTGAGCTTGGCGACGGCGTGTTTGAGGTTCTTGCGACGTCGGGCAACAACCGTCTCGGCGGCGATGATTTCGACAAGCGCATTATGGATTGGGTCGTGAGCGAGTTCAAGAAGTCCAACGGCGTCGATCTCAGCGGCGACAAGATGGCTATGCAACGTATCAAAGAGGCGGCCGAAAAGGCAAAGATCGACCTCTCCGGCGTGACGAAGGCGAAGATATCCTTGCCCTTCATCTCGATGAACAACGGCGTGCCTATGCACCTCGATATGGACATCACAAGGGCAAAGTTCGACTCCCTCACCGAGGACCTCGTCAAGGCGACTGTGGGCCCGATGAAGGACGCGCTCAAAGAGGCGGGACTCGGCTACGGCGACATCGCAAAGGTCATAATGGTCGGCGGATCCACGCGTATCCCCGCCGTGTACGACACAGTCAAATCCATCACAGGCAAAGAGCCGTACAAGGGCATCAACCCCGACGAATGCGTTGCGCTCGGCGCGGCGATTCAGGGCGGCGTGCTTGCGGGCGAAGTCAAGGATATGCTGTTGCTTGACGTGACTCCGCTTTCGCTGGGAATCGAGACGCTCGGCGGCGTGTTCACAAAGCTCATCGACCGCAACACGACCATCCCCACCAGCAAATCTCAGGTGTTCTCGACGGCGGCGGACAATCAGACGGCAGTCGAGATTCACGTGTTGCAGGGCGAGAGGCA
>CANQZE010000136.1 GCA_947628255.1 uncultured Clostridia bacterium
TTATATCGATTCGAAGGGCGGCGTGACTTTCGGAGATTTTGCAATGCTCACCGAGTACGTCAAGATTTTCACGCATTCGCACAGTGAGGAAAACCACTTGGAAAGGACGTACGCGCCCGTCAAGATCGGCGACTATGCCAAAGTGTACACCGCGGCGACAATTCTTCCCGGAGTGACGCTGGGAGAGGGCGCCGTCGTCGCAACTGGAGCCATTGTCACCAAGGACGTCCCCGCGTACACCCTCGTCGGCGGCGTCCCCGCCAAACCTATGCGCGAGCGCAAATGCAAAGATCCCTCCAAATTCAACCAATATATGATGAAGGACGGCCTGTATCAAAAATGATCGCTCCGGGATTTGCGGGAATCGAGATTTTAACCCCGCGAAATCGCGGAAAAGCGTTATAGTGCTTCACAATAAAGTATGCAAACAAACGAAGCTATCTTGAAACGTATCAAAGAAATATGCGCCGAGAAGGGCAAAAACATTTGTCGGGCGTGTTTGAACGGTGGCAATTGCCATCGGCGCTTTACGATTTGATCAAGGGTAGAACAAAATGCCCGAAGGTGTCCACGATCAAGAGTTTTTGCGAGGGAGCGGGCATAACTTTGACTGAATTTTTTGACAGAGATTATTTCAACGATTTGGAAGATGACGATTGAAAAAGCCACGGACGAGGCGTGGCGCCGATGCGCAAGCCGAATTAGCTGCCGGCGCGGAAGCCTTTGCCTGCGACCTCGCGCGCTTTGGTGATGTAGGTGAACGCCATCGGATCGGTGGATTCGATGATATCTTTGACGATTTTGATCTGTTTTTTGCTGACCACGCAGACGAGGACCTCGTGTTCGACGCCTGTGTAATATCCGATCGCTTTGGAGATGGTGACGCCGCGGTGCAATTTTGTTGCGATGACTTCGCCGATCTCGTTTGGCTTATCGGTGATGATCGTGAACACCAGCGAGCTTTGGAAGCCCGATTGCACGACGTCCGCGACGATGGAACACATCGCTAGGGACAGGAAGGAGAAGAGGATGGGGCTGAGGATCGCGGTCAGCGCCGTAGTTGCGTCCACGCTTTTTCCGCCGAGCTTGAGTATGCCCAGCACGCAGGACGACGTTGCGATGATGCAGTCGCACAGCATTATCCACCAATTGGCGCCCGCCTGCGGGTTGTGCTTATGGATGATCTTGCCGATGATATCCGTGCCGCCCATACTCATATTGTAGCGCAACATAACGCCGAGGCAAAGCCCCGTGATGGAGCCGCCCACCATTGCCGCGATGATCTGCAAGCCCGTGTCGCCGTTGGCGAAGTATTGAGGGAAACCCGTGTGGCTGTACAGCGACGTGAAGCCCGAATAGCAGGCTATGACGCAAAATGTGTTGAATGTAAAGCGCTTGTTCAGCACAAAAAACGCCGTGATGAGCAGAGGCACGTTCATAATGAACGTTGTGAGACCGGGTTCGAAAACGGTGTTTGCGAGATGGGGATTCGAGGGAAGGATGGCGTTGTAAAGTATTGTGGATATGCCGCCCACGCCGCCGGGCGCAAACCCGTTCGGCAGGATAAAGACGTAGTTGAAAGTCGCTCTCAAAAAGGACATAAACACAAGCAACGCGAAAAATTTGACTTGGCTCAGCACTTGTTCCTTTGACAATTGCGGCTTGATGGCGGCGACGTCTGCCGCGACCTCGCTGTCGGGAGGCGCGATGCGTCCGAGAGCGTTGTGCGAGACGGCGCCCTCCGAGACGGACTCGTCCGAGATAGCGCCCTCCGCCTGCTCGTTTTGTGCGGAGTCGTTTTCCCGCTCGCAAGTCGTTTGCGCGTCTTGCGCGCTCGTGACGTCCGAGGACGGTTGGTCCTGCTCGCTGTCGTTGGAAGCTTGAGCGGTATTTGTCTTTTCGACGGGCTGCGAGGGCAGCTCGATGTTGTCTTGCATAATTCACCCCTTTTCCGATCAAGTCAAAGATAGAAATTTTGATGGCAAAAGTCAAGCGATTTGAAGAAGTTTCAATATATTTTATTGTATTGACGCGTCGCGCGCGCGTTTCAGGCGGCAAATTTTCCAATTTTTGCAATTTTTGTGAGGGCAGGTCGTTTGACATAAGTTTTCTTATATGTCATACTGAACATACAAGAATTTCCGCGCGGCGGGGAGTATGGCAGACGACGACAGATTGACAACAAGCGACGCTTCAGGCGAGGATGAGGTCCGCAAGCAGCGCGGCGGCAGGCGCCGTCGCGATCCGGAGAGGAAATATTCTCCGGAGTTTTTGCTTTTCGGCAAGGGATTGCTTCAAAAACTTGCCGAGGCGCTTATCTCAGTGCTTCCCATATCCGTCATAGTGTTGATACTGTGTCTCACGCCGATCGTGGACGTTTCGGGGCGCGAAGCCGCGATATTTGCGGTGTGCGCGCTGTTTTTGATACTCGGCATAGGGCTGTTCAACCTCGGATCCGATCTCGCGATGACGCCGATGGGCGAGCAGATGGGCGCGGGCCTCACAAAGACGCGCAATCTGACGTTGCTTGTGGCGGTGAGCTTCATTATGGGCATACTTGTCACAGTGGCAGAGCCTGATCTGTCCGTGCTTGCGGAGCAGGTCGGCGCGGTGATGAACAAGGCGGTGCTTGTTGTGACGGTGGGCGTCGGCGTAGGGCTGTTTTTGGTGTTCGCGGTGTTGAAAGTGGTGTTCAAAAAGAACATCACGGCGATCCTGATATTCTTCTATCTGACCGTATTCGCATTGGTCGCGCTGTTGCTCGAGGCGGGCAAGGGGGATATGTTGCCGCTGATATTCGATTCGGGCGGCGTGACGACGGGTCCCATCACGGTCCCTTTCATAATGGCGCTCGGCGTGGGCATATCCACGACGGTGGGCGGATCGAGGGCGCGCGCGAACAGCTTTGGACTCATCGCAATGTGTTCGATAGGGCCAATGCTTGCCGTGCTTGTGCTTGCGCTTGCGAGCAAGGGCAGCGTGAACTATGCGCTTCCCGACTATTCCGTGATAGACGGCGCGGCTCAGCTTGGCAAGGCGATAGGGCAGACGGCGCTGGACGTGCTTGTCGCGCTCGGGATGATTGTCGTATGTTTTGTGATATTGCAGATCACTCTGCTCAAGTTGCCGAGGGGCAAACTTTTGAGGATCGCGATAGGCATCGGCTACACATTTGTCGGGCTTGTCGTGTTTTTCACGGCGGTTCAGGTCGGATTTATGCCGATAGGCTTCAAACTTGGGCAGGCGCTCGCGAAGTTCAGCAAGCCGTTGCTCATAGTATTCGCGTTTGTGATGGGCTTTGTGGTGGTGCTTGCGGAGCCCGCGGTGCATGTCCTCAACAAGCAGGTGGAGCAGATCACGGGCGGGGCGGTGTCGAAGCGCGCAATGCTTGTCGCGCTGTCCATAGGCGTAGGGCTGTCGATAGGTCTGTCCGTCATAAGGATAATATATGGATTTTCAATTTTGTACTATCTCATTCCCGGCTACATCATTTCGCTGGGGCTGTCGCTGTTCGTCCCCAAGATCTACACGGCGATCGCGTTTGATTCCCGCGGAGTCGCAAGCGGACCGCTTACGGCAAGTT
>CANQZE010000137.1 GCA_947628255.1 uncultured Clostridia bacterium
CGTCATTTCTTCACAGATATTCAAAGGTTTTTCCGTCGCTCTCGACGGACAGGCGGATCTTACTCCCAAAGTGCTGGCAAATTGCCTGAGAAAGGGCGCGGACATCGCCTACAGCGCGGTCACCAAGCCCAAAGAAGGCACAATTCTCACAGTTGTGAGAGTTATGGCGGAGGAGGCTGAGGCGGCGACGCGCACAAGACGGCTCGATTTCGCTTCCTTTCTCAAGCGCGTCATCGACGCCGGCGAGGCGATCCTGCAAAAGACTCCCGATATGCTCCCTGTGCTGAAAAAGGCGGGCGTCGTGGACGCCGGCGGCAGAGGGCTTGTGACCGTTTTCGACGGTATGTATCGTACGTTGATGGGCTTGGATCTTGCGCTGATAAGCGGCGAGAGCGTCAAGTTTGACGCGGATCAAGTGTCGCAAAGCGAGGAAAAAAGCCTGGATCCCTTCGAGAACGACTACGAACATATCACATTCCAATATTGCACGGAGTATTTCATCACGCATCTCAACAACGACGTCACGGACGCGGCGATAGACAGATACAGGGAATATCTGACAACCATCGGCGACTGCGTGCTTGTCATCGGCGATACCGACCTTGTCAAGACCCACGTGCATACCAACCATCCCGATCGCGCGCTCAACGCCGCGCTGAAACTCGGAGAGTTGGACGGCGTCAAGATCGAAAATATGGTCGAACAGCACAGAAAATTGCACCCCGAAGAGAATGACGCCGCCGATGAAAACAAAAAAGAATATGCGATCGTGTCCGTTTGCTCGGGCGACGGAATGGCGGCAATTTTCGAGGATCTCGGCGTAGATATGGTGGTCGAGGGCGGTCAGACGATGAATCCCGCCGTCGACGACATCCTCGCCGCGCTCAACAGGACGGAAGCAAAGCACGTCTTTGTGCTTCCCAACAACTCGAATATTATCCTCGCGGCGCAACAGGCAAAGGCGCTCGCAAGAGTCGACGTACACGTCATCCCGACGTCGACGATGCCGGAAGGTATCTCGGCGGTGCTTGCGTTCGATCCCGATGAGGAACCCGACAAAAACGACAAGAATATGTGCGAGGCGATCAAGGATATCTGCGTTGCCGAGATCACGCACGCAGTGCGCTCCACAAGGATGAACGGATTTTCCGTCAAAGAGGGCGACATCATAGGCATTTACGGCAAAAAGATCATCGCGAAGAGCGATTCGGTGGACGGCGCGCTTCAAAACACAGTCAAAAAATTGGCGGCAGGCAAGGATATGCTCACGCTCTACTACGGCGAGGAAGTGTCCGAGAGGCAAGCCGATGACGCCGTCAGCAAACTGTCCGAACAATTCCCGGAGCTTGAGATCGCCTGCTACAGAGGCGGTCAGCCGCATTACTATTTCATAATATCGGCAGAATAAACGGAGGAAGAGATGCTTACTCTCGGCGAGATCAAAGGCGTAGGCGAGGCAACTCTGAAAAAACTGAAAGAGCTTGACATCAGAAGCGTGTTCGAGCTTTTTTCATTTTTGCCGTCGCGCTACATCGACCTCAGCGAGCCGATAAGCGTCCTCGAAGCGGCGCCGGGGCAACTTGTCTTGCTCGAGGGGCGCGTGGAGAGGATTTCTTCGGTGTCAAACAGGGAAAAACGCGCGTTCTCCGTCACGTTTTGCGATCTGAAGTCAAACGGCAAGGTGCGATTCAAAGCGACTTTTTACAATCTGCCGTATATGCACGACAGTTTCGAGGTCGGTCAGAAATATCGTCTGCTCGCGAAGTTGACCAACGATCCCGGCACGCTCAACGTCGTCAATCCGCAGATGGAGAGACTGGACAAGCTAGCCAAACTGTCGGCGGGGATATACACTCAATATCCTCTAAGAGGCGTGATGGGGCAGACCGCCTTCAAAAACATAATGTACGCCGCGTTGGACGGCGTAAAGGGCGGCGCATATCAAGGCTCAATGGGAAAAGTCAACGCGGACATAGCGTCGGCTTTCGAGGCGGCGCATCGCCCGCACAGCGCGGAGAAGGCTTTGGAGGCGCTTGACAAACTCGCGGCGATCGACACGGCGATAGCGCTGTCGATCTACAAAAAATTGTCAAAAAATACTGTTTTGCCTAGAAAAGTATTCTATAAAAACTTAAATTCTGTAATACTTGACTACATCAAAGCGTTGCCTTTTGAAGTTACTCCAAGTCAATTGAGCGCTATGACCGACATCAAAAATTCGCTTGAGAGCGACGAATGTATGTCTCGTATCATCTCCGGCGACGTGGGAAGCGGAAAGACCGTGGTCGGGTTTTTTGCGCTGTATGCCGCGGCGACGAGCGGACGACAAGCCGTTCTTATGGCTCCGACGGAAGTGTTGGCGACTCAGCATATGCGGTCGTATGTCCCGATTTTGGAGAGACTCGGCGTGAAATGCGCGTTGTTGACGTCGTCCACGCCGTCCGCCGCAAAGGAGGAGATATATCGCGGTCTCGCTTCGGGAGAGATATCCTGCGCGATCGGAACTCAATCGCTCATCTCGGACGCTGTCAAGTACAAAGATCTTTGCCTTGCTGTAATTGATGAACAGCACAAATTCGGCGTGAACGAGCGCAAAACTTTGGAAGATAAGGGCGCCGTGGACATTCTTTCTATGACGGCGACGCCAATCCCGCGTTCTATGGCGCTAACTTTTTATGACGACATCGCAATTTCCTATATCAAAAAGAGGGAAGAGGCGACGACAAATGTCAAAACTTCCGTCATCGAAGATCCCGAAGATGGCGTTCGCAAAATTATCGAGGCTTTGGAGCAAGGCAGGCAGGCGTTTGTCGTTTGCCCGTCCATTGTCGACGCGGAGGGATTTGACATCTCGTCCGTCGAGAGTTTTATGCGAGATCACGGCGCGAAACTTGCAAATTTCGGCGTCGCGGCGCTTCACGGGAAGCTGAACAACGAGCAAAAATTGCAAGCGATGACCGATTTTGCTTCGGGAAAGCTCGGCGTGCTTGTCGCGACGACGGTCGTCGAAGTGGGCGTGGATACGCTCGCGAGCGAGATACTCATTTTGAATGCGGACAGATTCGGGCTTGCGTCCCTTCATCAATTGAGGGGCAGAGTGGGGAGAGACGGTTCCGAGGCGCATTGCTATCTACAGAGCGTTTCGAAGAGCGAAAACGCTATGAAGCGGTTGGACGCGCTTGTGAAGAGCAACGACGGGCAATATCTGGCGGAATTGGATCTTCAGATGCGCGGTGGCGGCGATTTTATAGGCACAAAGCAGAGCGGCGTGGGCGTCACTCCCATATTCGGTCTGCGCGTCAATTCCCACATCCTAGGGATGGCGAAGCGTTACAGCTTGGAGACGCTGAGCGCGCTGTCGCTTGCGGAGCTGACCGCTCTGACGCGTCGTGGCGAGAGCAGGGTGAGGCAATTCATCGAAGGCGTAAAAAAGGTCACGCTGAACAGTTGAAAATTGAGAAAAATTGCAAAATATCCCATCAGATCGTCGAATTTTTTCGGATTCGCTTGTTTGGATGCAGGTTTTGTTGACATTTTCGCAAGTTTGGTATAATATATTATCGGTGGCGCAGTATT
>CANQZE010000138.1 GCA_947628255.1 uncultured Clostridia bacterium
TCGCCCTTTTGTTGCAGATATACGCACGCCGCCGCATAGCGCATAAGCACGCCCGCGGTGAAATCGGGATTGCTTTCAAGCTGCAATTTGAGAGACATATTGCATTTCTTGCCGTTTGACGCGCCGCTTCTCAACACCTGTCCGCCGTGAGGCATTCCGCCGTGTTCGCTCTTGAGGGTATTGATGTCCGTGAAGTTGATCTCGACATCGTACGGCGCAAAATAATTTGGCATATTCTTTATCTGTTGCGCGACGCGCTCCCTGTCCGCGCCTTCTTTGAGAGCAACATAGCACACCCGCAGATGTTTGTCTCTTTCCGTCAGTTCCCGACCTTCGCCGCGCAGGGCGAGGTCGATCGCGTCCTGTTTTGGCAAAGTGTATTGCACCGCGTCCGCCACGCCGTCTAACCGTCGTATCGCTTCGCTGTGTCCCTGCGAGACGCCCTTTCCCCAAAACGTGTGAGTATAACCGTCGGGAAGCGCCGCTTCAAACAGCGCGCGGCACAGCGAAAATATGCCCGGATCCCAGCCTATACCGACAAAACTCAGCGTGCCGCCTTCGCGCGCGAGCGCGTCCATCCTCTTGACATATCCGACGATTTTGGCGTGCGTGTCAAAGCTGTCCACTGTGTTGAGCTTGCCCGCGAGCGCCTCGCCCAACCCCATAAGATCGTTGGCGCTTCCCGTGCAAAGCACAGCGACGTCCGCCTGCCCTACGGCGTCGAATATGTCGCGCTGTGGGAATACGGGCGTGCCGTATGGAGACGCAACGTCGTTTCTTCTGGAAAATATGCCGACGATCTTTGCGTCGTCCCATCCCAGCGCGATCTTCTCGCACGCCTTGCCGAGATTTCCATAACCTACTATAGCGATTTTTTTCATCTAGATATTTTATGATCGGAGGGCGCCATATTGACCTGTTTTTGAAAAATTTGTTGCAAAAAAGAGGACCTTGGCGCACTCGCGGCGTTTTGCACACGGCGGCGCGGCTTCGGCATAGATTGAAAGGGATAATCTTGGGAGTTTTGGCAATAATCGCTGTATGGAAGTCAAACGAGGAGAGCTATATTATGCGGATCTCAGTCCGGTCGTGGGCAGCGAACAGGGCGGCGTTCGTCCCATCCTAATCGTGCAAAATAACGTCGGCAACCGCTTTAGCCCCACCGTCATCGCCGCGGCGATAACCTCTCAACTCGACAAGGCGAAACTCCCGACTCACATCGCCCTGCCCGCGGGAAGTTTCGGACTCCAAAAGACGTCCGTTGTGCTTCTCGAGCAGATACGCACGTTGGACAAGCGCCGTCTGAAGGAAAAGATCGGAGAGCTTCCGCTCAATCTGATGGCGCGCGTCAACGAGGCTCTGCTTGTCTCTCTAGGATTTTTCGAAACGTAAAAGCGTCGAACAACTCTGTCGTTGCTCGACGCTTTTGGCATTTCACTTTTGCGCAGTCGCCGATATCAGATATATTCCGCAACACTCGCCCATTGGATGAGGGTCTCCCTCTCCTCGGGCTTGCCCTTCACGGATTGCGACGCCGCGACGATGGGCAGCCACGCCTGAATGTACTTGCGCGGCATCCCGCTCTTTTCGCAGAAGAGATTGACGTATTTTTCCGCAAATTCGTTCTTCCCCGCGAGGACAAAGAGCAGATATGTCCTTGCGACGTCCGCGCCCGCGTTGCCCTGCGTAGCGTGCGCCCAGTCCACGATGTAATATTCGCCGTCGGGAGTGACGATGACGTTGCTGGGATTGAAATCGCCGTGGCAGAGTTTTGTGCGAGGCATCATACCGCTCAACCTTGTGTGGAGTTCGTATTTTGTGGCGCTGTCAAGCTCGGTCTGATCGATCTTTCGATCCATCTTGTCGCGGAGCTTGTTGAGGAGCGGAGAGCGGAAAGTGTGGACGTACATCTGCAGATCGACGAATTTTTCAAGATATTCGTCCTCTTTTTCGGGATTTTCGCTCATAAGCTGGGCGAGAGTCTTGCCGGGGATATAATTCATTATGATAGCCCACTTCCCGTCTATCTTTGTCACCTCGCAGATGTGGGGCGCGTTGATACCGGTGTCCTCCACGCGCGCCTGATTGAGCGCCTCGTTGAGGATGTCGGCTTTGGAATAGCTCTCGTCGAACAGCTTGATGATCTTGTCGCCGTCAAGATAGATGGTCTTGGTGGGCAGTTTGACAACGATCTTCTCTTTGCTCATATTTCCCTCCTTATTTGCCATAATAGGCGTTCAAATACATCTGTTTGATCTCGCTCATAAGCGGATAACGCGGATTGGCGCCCGTGCATTGATCGTCAAACGCTTGCTCGACCATTTCGTCGAGTGTGTCGAGGAAGTATTTCTCGTCCACGCCGTAATCCTTGATCGTGGGTTTGATGCCGACTTTTGCTTTGAGCTTGTCGATCTCTTTGATGAGATTTTCGAGCTTCTCGCCGTCGTTCTTGCCCTTAATCCCGAGATAATCCGCAACTTCCGCATATCTTGCGAGCGTGTGAGGATGATCGTATTGCGGGAAAGTGCCCATCTTTGTGGGGATCTCCGCGGCGTTAAAGCGCAACACTTCGTCGATCATCAACGCGTTGGCTACGCCGTGCGGGAGGTGATGGAATGCGCCGAGTTTGTGCGCCATCGAGTGGCAAACTCCGAGGAACGCGTTTGCAAACGCCATACCCGCCATAGTCGCGGCGTTGCCCATCTTCTCTCTGGCGATCGCGTCGTTCGGGCCGTTGTCGTACGCGGCGGGGAGATACTCGAAGATCATTTTGAGCGCGCGCAACGCAAGCCCGTCCGTATAGTCCGTCGCCATCATCGAAGCGTACGCCTCGAGCGCGTGAGTCACGGCGTCTATGCCGCTTGCCGCCGTGAGTCCCTTGGGCGCGTTCATCATCATATCCGCGTCCACAATAGCGATGTTGGGCATCAATTCATAGTCCGCAAGAGGATATTTGACGCCGCTCTTCTCGTCAGTGATGACCGCAAACGGCGTGACTTCCGAGCCGGTTCCAGCCGATGTCGGGATGGCGATAAACGTTGCCTTTTCGCCCATCTTCGGGAAGGTGTACACCCTCTTTCTGATGTCCATAAAACGCATCGCAAGGTCGAGGAAATCGACTTCGGGATGTTCGTACATCACCCACATAATCTTGCCTGCGTCCATTGCGGAGCCGCCGCCGATCGCGATGATCGTGTCGGGACCGAACGCGCGCATTGCCGCCGTGCCTTCCTTTGCGCAGGCGAGCGTCGGATCGGGCGCGACGTTGAAGAACGTCGTGTGCGTGATGCCGAGCTGATCGAGCTTGTCAGTGATCGGCTTGGTATAGCCGTTTTGATACAGGAACGTATCGGTGACTATAAACGCTTTCTTTTTGCCGTACACCGCGCCCAACTCGTTGAGTGCGACGGGCAGGCAACCCTTCTTGAAATATACCTTTTGAGGCGCTCTGAACCAAAGCATATTCTCTCTCCTTTCCGCAACCGTTTTGATGTTGATGAGGTGTTTGAGGCCTACGTTTTCGCTGACGCTGT
>CANQZE010000139.1 GCA_947628255.1 uncultured Clostridia bacterium
GAGGTGGGTGATCTTGCGCTATCCGACGGAGGGCATAAGCCAGCTTGCGGGCATGTCCACGGAGGCGTTTGAGGACTACTATTTTGACGTATGTTGCCTCGATTACGGCAAGATGGACAGGGCAATGGACGCGCTCAAGGAGCTTATGGAGAGGACGGACAAGGTCAGGATCGTCGCAAAGGACACCGATCTCACATTTTCCATCAAGGGCATCCCAGCGATCAAGTGCGCGGGCGAGTGCAATATCCCGGACGGCGAAGTGTACACCGCGCCCGTCAAGGACAGCGTGAACGGATATATCCGCTACAATGTGCCGTCCATAGAGAGCGATTTCCGCTTTGAGGACGTCAGATTGAAGTTCAAAGACGGCAAGATCGTTGATATTTCGGCAAACAACACTTCGAAAGCGACCGCGCTTTTCGACTCGGACGAGGGCGCGAGATATGTCGGAGAATTTGCCATCGGCGTCAATCCCTACGTCACAAAGCCCATCGGCGACATACTTTTTGACGAGAAGATCAGCGGCTCCATCCACTTCACTCCGGGCTGCTGCTACGACGACGCGCCCAACGGCAACAAGAGCGCGTTGCACTGGGATCTTGTGCTTTGCCAAACTCCCGAATACGGAGGAGGAGAGATATATTTCGACGGCACGCTCATCAGAAAGGACGGGCGCTTCGTGTTGCCCGAGCTTGAAGCGCTCAACCCCGAAAACTTGATGTGATCGTTAAAACGTTTTAAGTTTTCGAAATTTTTGACTTGTCGCGCGCTTTGTCGCGCGATATCTTTATGCAAAATTCTGCATAAAATTTGCGAATAAAGTCAAAGTCGGCTGATCAGTGAGACTTGAGATGTCAAAATGTATAAAAAATTAGGGTTTATGCATAAGTTTAGGGCATTTTATGCATAAATTCTGCATAAAATCCCTCAAATTAATTGAATTTTAATTATAAATTGTGCATAAAAAACAGTTGCCATATCTATGTTTTTTTGATAAAATGATAACCTACAAGAACTATAACCTGAGAATATTATAAATATATATTCTCTTTCTGCAGATATTAGCTTTGTGACATATCGCAAGGAGGCAATATGAACAAGTCGAAGAGATGGGGTTCCATATCGATGATTTTGGCGGCGGTGCTTATCTTCGCCGTGATTTTCAATGTCGTCTACACGGGCGGGCTTGACCTCGGCAAGGCGGAGAAGCTCTCCCAGACGGCGACGGCAAACAGCAACATCCAAAAATCGGACATCAATATGGATTCCGTGAGAGAGCAATATTTGAATTTCGAGACAGTTGAGAAAAACACCGTCGCTTACGATGGCGATCGTTGGGTCGTCGTCAAGCTGGAAGGCTCCTCTCTTTACGAAGAGTTCAAACAGAGCGCTCGTTTCAGCGATTTCAAGGAGTATATCAAGAGCGTAGAAGGCAAGAAAGCGCTTGCCTCCATAAGGGCAAAGCAGTCCCGTTTTCTCGACAAACTTGACAGATACGGCGTCACATACGACTTCAAATACAACTATTCAATCCTCAGCACGGGCGTTGCGATCAAAGTCGACGCGGCGGGTTACAACACGATTCGCGGCATCAGCGGAGTGAGCGACATCTTCTATTCCGAGCATTACAACGTTCCCAAGTACGACGCGGTCGAGAACAACGCCAACGTTTATACGACGGGTATCTACGACACGAGCGAACTCGAGAATATCGACCTTGACGGCGACGGAACTCCCGACGGCACATTCCAAGGGCAGGGCATAGCGGTCGCCATCCTCGACACGGGGCTCGATCGCACTCACGAGGCTTTTGATCCCGTTCAATTCAGAGAAGATCTTGACGAAGTGGACGGAGACGTCCGCTACACCAAGGACAACATCGCGCAGTTGCTCGACGGTTCCGATTTCAAGGCGGAGCAATACGGCGCGGGCTTGAATGACCTCTACTACAACGAGAAAGTCCCCTTCGCATACGACTATGCGGACGACGATCCCGAAGTTTATCCCGCGTACAACAATCACGGCACGCACGTCGCGGGCATCGTGGCGGGCAAGAGCGATTATGTCGTCAATGCGGAAACGGGCGAGACATTCCGCGGCGTCGCTCCTCTCGCGCAACTTGTCATTTGCAAAGTTTTCACGGACGATCTGCTTGACGAAACCATCGGCGGCGCGGACAACATCGACATTCTCGCCGCGCTTGAAGATTGCGTCAGATTGGGCGTGGACGTCATCAATATGAGCCTCGGCACTTCCTGCGGCCTTGCGGACGAGCGTTCCAACACCGAGGAGCAGAGGATATACAACTTGGTCCGCGAGACGGGCATCAGCCTTGTTTGCGCGGCGAGCAACGACTACAGTTCGGGCTTCGGCGGCGGCAACGGCACAAACCTTGCCACCAACCCCGACAGCGGCACGGTCGGCGCGCCTTCCACCTATTTTTCCGCGCTTTCCGTCGCGTCTATCAACGGACGGCTCTCCAAGTATATACAGGGCAACGACGATCCCAACCAAGTCGCTTTCATCACCAACGCCAGCGACGGCGACGGCAACAGACTTGAGTTCTTTGACGAGCTGTACGAGCAACTCGGCGCCAGATACGGAGACGCCGGCGCGGATCTGAGAGGCGGCGAAGTTTTCAACAAGACGAGCGAGACTCCGATCACGCTCAAATATGTCCTCATCGGCGGCGTGGGACGTCCCGCGAACTACACGACGAGCATCCGCAACCAGTTGATGAGCAGGACATACGGCGGCAAGGCGGTTGACGGCACTGTAGCGCTTGTCAAGCGCGGCGACACGACGTTTGCGGAGAAGGTCCGCGAGGCGATGTCCAACGGCGCGGACGCCGTCATCATCTACAACAACGTTTCCGGTACCATCAATATGAGCCTCGGCGAAGTTGAGGATCCCGTCCCCACCTGCCTCATCACGATGGACGCGTCCATTCCGTTTGTCGACTTTGCCCAGAGCCACAACAACCTCGGCACGGTCAGCGTTTCCTATTCGTATGAAGCGGGTCCGTTTATGTCGGACTTCTCAAGCTGGGGTCCCGTTTCCGACCTCACACTCAAGCCTGAGATCACGGCGCACGGCGGCGAGATCACATCCGCAGTCCCCGGCGCATACGACGTGCTGAGCGGCACCTCTATGGCGTCCCCGAATATGGCGGGCGCAGTCGCTGTGTTGAGGCAATATTTGCAGGAAACATCGCAATTTTCAGACAAAAACGAACTCAACGCCCGCGTCAACCAAATGTTGATGAGTACGGCGACGATTGCGCGCAACGAGGAGGGCAATCCCTATTCTCCGCGCAAACAGGGCGCAGGCCTTGCGGGCGTCACGGACGCCGTCCTCACGGAGGGCTACATCACGGTGAAACCCTACGGCAAGGCGACAAGCGTCTACAACAAGGAAAATCCGAACACTACGAATTGCATAACGAGCGACGGCTATCTTGACAAGACGAAGATAGAGCTTTTTGACGATCCCGAGAGAAAGGGCGTCTA
>CANQZE010000140.1 GCA_947628255.1 uncultured Clostridia bacterium
GACGTCGCCGCGACATAGATATCCGTGACGCCTTCCTCCGCCGAGAAGCCCATAAACTTGAAAGAGCAATCCGCGGTGAGCTTTTTCAGCTTGTCGTCGATGTTTTCAAGCTCCGCAAAGTTGACGTCTTGTGCGGGCGTGAGCGCGACGTTGGGGAAGATCTCCTCGTCCTCGTCGAAGGTCTCGGTGGGAAGCGTGGTCGGGACAAGCCTCGTCTCGATCAAAAACCTCTCGCCCATATAGTCCGCAAAATAGAAGGTCCCGCCGTCGAGAAGCGGCGAGATATTTTCGAGATAATAGCTCTCGGGGATCAAAAATTTTGAATTTCCGCTCAGTTCCGACAGCGTCAGCGCGCTCGCTCCCGCAAACTCGTTGTCCTCGAGGTTGGCGACGCTCGCCTTGATGACCTGTTTTTGCTCGGCAAAAGCGACGCCCGTCGAGAATGAGGTCGCGATGACGACAAGCAACGCTACCGCCGCGAAAGCCGCCGACAGCGCAAACGAAAATTTGACGATTTTTCTCTTCATACCATCTATATTACAATACATCTCGCAAAATTAAAAGCACTTTTTTGAGTTGCCCGCAAAAAAATAAAAAATTTTTTTTGAAAAAAGCGTCATAATTTTTTGGAATTTGGGCATATCGCGCGTTATTCTTCGCGTATGGACGAAAAATCAATTTTGACAAGACTCATTCTCATCGAAAGGGAGTTGGCTTCGAGAAAAAGCGAACCCCTTTCGCTGTACAATCGCGACAAGGTGCATTCAAAGCAGATGGCGTTCCACAAATGCCAAAAGCGCAACCGCTGGGTTTTCGGCGGCAATCGCTCCGGCAAGACGGAATGCGGAGCGGTGGAGTGCGTCTGGATGGCGCTGGGCAAGCATCCTTTCAGGCAGAATCGCATTGATGTATCGGGATGGGTCGTCAGCCTCACACAACAGGTCCAACGTGATGTGGCTCAGGCGAAGATCCTCAAGTATCTCCCGCCCAGATGTATTGTCAAGATCGCTATGAGAGAGGGCAGCAAGGCCTCTCCGGAGTACGGGATCATCGACTATATCGTCGTCAAAAACGCGCTTGGCGGCACAAGTCGGATAGGTTTTCGCAGCTGCGATCAGGGCAGAGAGAAGTTTCAGGGGACGTCGCTTGACTTTGTGTGGTTTGACGAGGAGCCTCCCAAGGACATTTACGATGAATGTAGGATGCGCGTCTTTGACAGAAAAGGCGACATTTTCGGCACAATGACCCCGCTCAAAGGACTCACGTGGGTGTACGACGAGATCGAACTCAACAAGAGCGACGACCCTCAGGTGTGGTGCGAGTATATGGAGTGGCGCGATAACCCCTATCTCGACGCCGCAGAAATCGAAAATATGGAGAGAGTCATCTCAAAGGACGATCAGATCTCCCGCCGCTTCGGAAAATTTTCGAGCGGAGAGGGACTGGTGTATCCGGAATTCGATCCGAGCGTGCATATCATCGATCCTTTCCCCGTCCCGTACGAGTGGCAGGCGAACATTTCCATCGACCCGGGACTCAGAAATCCCACCAGCTGTCACTTTTACGCCGTGGACTTCGACGGCCGCATCTACGTCGTCGCGGAACACTTCGAGGCGGGACAGAGCGTGGATCACCACGTCGAGGCGCTGTTTCGCATCGCGGACAGCCTCAATTGGCGAAGGGACGCAAAGGGCAGACTTTCGGCGCTCATCGACAGCGCCGCAAATCAACGCACTTTGGCGTATGAAAAGAGCGTCGCGGAATTGTTTTTGGAGAAGGGCGTGCTTGTCAATACCAACGTAAACAAGGATTTATACAGCGGGATTCAACGCATAAAGTCCCTGTTTGAGCAACGTCCGCCCGCAATATTCATATTTTCGTGCTGCACGAATCTCATCCGCGAACTCAAAAGTTATTGGTGGGGAAGCGGCGACAGACCCAAAAAAGAGGACGACCACGCCCTCGACGAACTTCGCTATTTCGTGATGACTCAACCGCCGCCCGCCAAGCCTCCTCTCAGGGAAAAGACTCCCATCGAGAGGGACAAGGATAGATTGATGCGCAGCCTGAGAAGGCACAGAGAATGGATGAAGAAATTTTGAATTCGCTGCTCAAAAGAGCGAAAGGTTACAACTATAGCGAGGTGCAAGAGGAATATTCCGTTGTCGACGGCGCGGAACCCGTGCTTGTCAAGCGCAAGGTGCTTGAAAAATATTGCCCGCCCGACAGCGCCGCCCTCAAGACCTATCTGGAACTCAATCCGGACAGCTCTCTGTCCGAGATGAGCGATCTCGAACTCGAGCGGGAAAAGCAGCGCCTGCTCGACGAACTCAAGCTGCTTGAAAATTCGGGCGCAGACGGCATAGAGGCGTCGCCATCCGACGATCGCGGGCAAAGCCCCGCCCTCGCGATACCGGGTGAGACAAGCTCCCGCGAGGACGCTATGGCAGTCCCCGCTCTCTCGCCGCCCGCGCCAAAAGGAGAAACAGATGGCAAAAAACGATGAACAGCTTGTGGCGGAGATCCGCCGCGACTTTCTCAAAAGACAGGAAGCTCGCCGCCCCATCGAACTCAATTGGAGGCTGAATATGGATTTCGTCGCGGGCAACCAATTTTCGCAGATCTCCCCGACGGGAGACATCGAGGAAGAGGGCAAGCAATATTTTTGGCAACAGCGCGAGGTTTTCAACCACATCGCTCCCATTTTGGAGACGCGCCTCGCTAAGCTGTCGCGGGTGAAGGCGAAGGTCACCGTGCGCCCCGCCACTCCCGATGACGACGACGTCGCCTCCGCCTCGCTTGCGACAAAGCTGATAGACGCGGTGTGCAAGGAGAACGATTTTTCCACAATGCTCTCGCTCGCGAACTGTTGGAGCGAGGTCACGGGCAGCGCGTTTTTCAAGGTGAGCTGGGATCCCACAAAGGGCAAGGCGCTCGACTCCGAGAGCAGGTTGCACGAGGGCGAGGTGAGCATCACGCTCTGTCCGCCCTTCGAGATCTTTCCCGCGGACGTCGCCATCACCGACATCGACGCGCAAACGTCCATCATCCACGCCAAAGTGCTGACGGTGAGCGAAGTCGAGAGGATATGGGGAAAGAAAGTGCAGGGCGACGAAGTCAACGTGTTTTCCTTCGGCAACTCGGAGGTCTCAAACAGGATGGGCTACAACGCTATGCTGCCCAAGCTCGTCAAGGAGAAGCGCGAGGACAGCGTCATAGTGCTTGAGCGCTACGAAAAGCCCACGCACGAGCGGCCCAACGGCAGATTTACGATCGTCGCGGGCGACGCTCTCATCTTCGACGGCGAGCTTCCCTATCTCAACGGAGAGGACGGCGCGAGGGCATACCCGTTTTCGAGGCAGACCTCGCTTGACAGTCTCAACAACTTTTTCGGCTCCTGCGTGGTGGAGCGCGTCATCCCCGTGCAACGCGCCTACAACGCGGTCAAAAACCGCAAACACGAGTATATGAATCGCCTCGCGGTGGGCGTGCTTGCCGTCGCGGAC
>CANQZE010000141.1 GCA_947628255.1 uncultured Clostridia bacterium
TTCTCGTATGCGAACAGAGCGCGATCGAAGTCCTTTATCTGCGAGACCACATTGTCGAAAGTCGTAAGCGGCTCCACTTCGCTCAGATACGCGGCGCCGCACTGCTTTGCGGCTTCCAGCGCTATTCTGTTTGCCCTGTCCACCGAAAATTTTTCCTCGGCGCAATTTGCGGACAAAAACGGAACGATCCTGTCCACGCCGAGTTCCACCGCCTTTTGAATGACAAAATCAAGTTTATTGTTTTTGAGATTGCCCGCGAACAGCGTGATCGTCACGCCCTTTTTGTCCACGACATTTTCGCTGTCGACATTCAAAATGGCGCGATCGCTCAATACGCTCGCGACGGTGCAATGTCTCTCGACGCCGTCGTTGGCGAGGATGATTGCCTTGTAGCCTTCCTTATAGCGCAAAACTTTGGTCATATGCAAAAACTCGTCCCCAGAAATGGTGACGCGGCCGTCGGCGATGTCGGATCGTTTGACAAAAAATCTGCGAATTTCCATAATTTTTATTTGCGTATCCGCTTGCCGAGATCATACTCGCATATCCTCGGCAAAACGGATGTTCATTTCTTTTTCAGCAACACGGCGTTCCACTCGTCCCGACTCATCTTTTGCACGACGGCGTATCCTTCGCGCTCATATACGCTTATGACGTCGTCCGCCCTGCCGTCTATGATGCCGCTGAGCAAGATATTGCCGCCCTCGGCGAGGTGCTTGCCGATATCCTTCGCGAGACGGATGAGTATGTCCGCCGTTATGTTCGCGATGATGAGATCCGCCGTGGCGTCGCCCTCAATGAGATCGGCGCACTCGACCTTGACGTCGACGCCGTTGAGCGCCGCGTTTTCCGTCGCGAATTTGACTGCGAGAGGATCTATATCGCACATATACACGCTCTTTGCGCCCGTCAGCGCCGCGGCTATGCCCAATATGCCGCTGCCGCAACCGACGTCGATCACGTCCTTGCCCTCCGCCTGCATCATCTCTAGGCACATTCTCGTCGTGGCGTGAGATCCCGTGCCGAACGCCATCCCGGGGTCAAGTCTCATCACGCGCTCGCCGTCCTCGGGAGAATATTTGATCCAAGTGGGAACGACTGTGACGCGAGAAGTTTTGATAGGTTTATAATATTTTTTCCATTCGTTCTCATAGTCCGCGTCGTCGATAAGCTCTGACGTTATCTCGCCGTAGGTCACGCCTCCCGCCGTCGCCATCTCGGCAAGCCGCGCTCTGAGGCGATCCTCAAAATCCTTGTCCGCCGCGTCGACCACCGTGGACACCTTGACGACGTCGCTGTGCTTGAGCAGTCCCTCGTCCACATAGTCCCAGATGACGTCGCTTTTGACGAGTTCGAGAAAATCGTTGCTGTCGAGAATGGAAACGCCGCCCGCGCCAACGTCAAACATTGCTGACGAGACGAGATCGGCGTCTTTGGACACTGTTGATACCGTGATTGAATTGTATTTCATTGATATGTACCGATTGCGACCGACGGCGGTCCGCTTTATTTTGCTTTATCCTCGAACGCGCGCATAAGGGGACGCTGTTTCGCCTCGATGGACCGAGTGAGTTTGAGAAGCTGTTCCTTCTGCTCCTTGGAGAGGGATTTGGGGACTTCCACGATCACGTTGACATACAGATCGCCCTTGGAGTCGCTGCGCAACTTCTTTATGCCGCAGCCCTTGAGCTTGAGCTGAGTGCCGCTCTGAGTGCATTCGGGGATCTTCAACTCTTTATCGCCGTAGGGCGTGGGGACGTTCACCGTCGCGCCGACCGCGGCGTCATACAGGGATATAGGATAGTCATAGAAGAGATCGAATCCTCTGCGCACAAACAGTTTGTGCGGTTTGACGCTTATCTCGACGACGAGAGAACCCGCCTCTCCGCCGTTCACGCCGTCGTGGCCTTCGCCGCGATAGGTGATGCGCTGTCCGCTGTCTATGCCCGCAGGAATGTTCACCTTGATCTCGCGCGCCTTGACGACTCTGCCTTGTCCCGAACACGCCGAACACGGCTCGGTGACGACTTTGCCCTTACCTTTGCAGTTGGGACACACGTTGGTCGTGCTTATCTGCCCGAAAGGCGTGCGTTGGACGGACGTCACCTGTCCTCTGCCGCCGCAATGGGGACAAACTTTGAAACTCTTCCCGTCCTTAGCGCCCGTGCCGTGACACACGGAACACTCCTCGGTGCGTTTGACGTTGACGACGCGCTGAGTGCCGCGGACTGCGTCCTCAAACGAGATCGTCAAACCGACAAGGATATCCCTGCCTCTCTGCGGCGCGTTTGCTCTCTGCGAGGATGAAAATCCGCCCGAACCGCCCGTGAATCCGCTGAATATGGACGAGAAAATGTCGTCCATATTGATGTCGAATCCGCCTGCGCCACCGGAAAATCCGCCCGCGCCCATCTGAGGACCGTTTTCATCGCCGTACGTGTCGTACGCGGCGCGCTTTTGCTCGTCGGAGAGGACCTCGTAGGCGTGATTGATCTCCTTGAACTTTTCCTCCGCCGCCTTCTTTTCCGCTTCGGGCTTCGTGGTGTAAAGATCAGGGTGATACTTTTTTGCGAGCTGTCTGTACGCCGATTTTATCTGATCGGAAGTCGCGCTTTTTTCGACTCCCAAAATCTCATAATAATTTTTTGCCATATCTCTCTTTATGGGTTAGCGGGGCGATGTGCGCCCCGCTAAAATGATATTGATGTCGTTTTGCTCATTCGACGGTGCCGTCCATTCCGCCGTCGCCGTTCTCGTTGGGATCGAAGCCCGCCTGCTTTGCAGCTTCCGCCGCCGCTTCGGGATTCTGCTGATAGAACTTGGTGAAGATGGGATCGGAGACCTTTGTCAATTTTTGCACGACTTCCTTCACAGCCTCTTCGCTGTCCGCCTTCTCAAGCTCTTCCTTTGCGGTCTTTGCGGCGTCGAGAACAGCCGTCTTGTCCGCTTCCTCAAGTTTGTCGCCGTTGTCGGAGATGAATTTCTCCATCGCGAAGATAAGTTGCTCGGCGCCGTTTTTCGCGTCTACGAGAGCGCGGCGTTTCTTGTCCTCTTCGGCGTATTTCTCCGCCTCTTTGACCGCGGCGTCTATGTCCGCCTCCGTCAGATTGGACGACGCTGTGATCGTGATGGATTGCGACTTGTTGGTCGCCTTGTCCATCGCCTTGACGGACACAATGCCGTTGGCGTCGATGTCAAACGTGACTTCGATCTGCGGAATGCCTCTCGGAGCGGGCGCTATGCCGACAAGCTCGAATCTGCCGAGGGTCTTGTTGTCGCGGGCAAACTGTCTCTCGCCCTGCAGCACGTGAATCTCGACAGCCGTCTGATTGTCTGCCGCTGTAGAGAATATCTGCGATTTGCTTGTTGGGATCGTCGTATTGCGATCGATGAGCTTTGTGAACACGCCGCCAAGCGTCTCGATGCCCAAAGAAAGCGGAGTCACGTCAAGCAACAGCATATCCTTGACTTCGCCCGCAAGCACGCCGCCCTGAATCGCC
>CANQZE010000142.1 GCA_947628255.1 uncultured Clostridia bacterium
CTCAAGCTCATGGGCATGCCTTTTGCAAAGTGAGGTGAACTATGGCCAAAACTTCAATGAAAATCAAACAACAAAGACCGCAAAAGTATTCGACGCGCGAGTATACTCGCTGCCGTATTTGCGGACGTCCGCACTCCGTACTCAGAAAGTACGGCATCTGCAGAGTCTGTTTCCGCAATCTTGCCTATAAGGGCGAGCTTCCCGGCGTGAAGAAAGCGAGCTGGTAAGGAGGAAATTATGACAGATCCAATTGCAGATATGCTCACAAGAATAAGAAATGCCTTGACTGCGAAGCACGAGACGGTCGACGTCCCCGCAAGCAAGATCAAGACGGCAATAGCGGATATTCTCGTCAGAGAAGGCTACATCAAAGGCTATGAGATCAAGGAGGGCGACGTGCAGAACACGATTTGCATCACGCTCAAGTACGCTCCCAACAAGAATCAGAAAGTCGTGACCGGTCTGAAGAGAGTGTCAACTCCCGGCCTGCGCGTTTATGCGGGCGTGGATGATCTTCCCAAGGTGCTTGGCGGTATGGGAATCGCCATACTTTCCACATCCAAGGGCATCCTCACCGATAAGGAAGCAAGGGAGCAACACATCGGCGGCGAAGTTCTCGCCTACATCTGGTAAGGAGGCGCGTTATGTCAAGAATCGGAAGAGCACCCATAGCAATCCCAGCCGGAGTCACATTTGACAACACGGACAACCTTATCACGGTGAAAGGACCTTTGGGTACGCTCACTCAAAAGGTCGACAAGTCCATCGACGTCGCGCTTGAGGACGGACACATCGTCTGCAAGCGTCATTCCGACGACAAGGACCATCGCGCGCTTCACGGTCTGTATCGCGCTCTCATCCACAATATGGTTGTCGGCGTGACAAAGGGCTTCGAGAAGTCTCTCATTGTGGCGGGCGTCGGCTTCAAGATCACGCTGACGGGCAACAACAAACTCACGATGAACATCGGTTTTTCTCATCCCGTTGAGTTCACCGCGCCCGAAGGCATCACTTTTGCGCAACCCGCTCCGCTCGAGATCGTCGTAAAGGGCATTGACCGCCAACTTGTCGGTCAGACCGCCGCAACGATCAAGGCTATCAAACCCGTCGAGCCGTATCACAACTACGGTTTCCACTACAAGGATGAGACGGTTGTCAAGAAAGTCGGCAAGAGAGCTACGAAGTAAGAGGTGGCAATATGATTAAGAAGATAGACAAGAATCAAGACAGAGTTATCCGTCACGCGAGAGTGCGCAAAAAGATCAGCGGCACGGCAGAGCGTCCTCGTCTCAGCGTGTACAGAAGCACCAATCACATCTACGCCCAGATCATTGACGACGTGAAGGGACACACCCTCTGCGCCGCAAGCACCGTCGAGAAGAGCGTCGCGGCAGAGATCGCGGACCTCACAAAGACAGACGCCGCCAAAAAAGTGGGCGCGGCAGTCGCGAAGAAGGCGCTTGACCTTGGTATCACCGAGGTGGTGTTCGACAGAGGCGGCTATCTGTACACAGGCAGAGTTCAGGCCTTGGCGGACGGCGCAAGAGAAGCCGGTCTGAAATTTTAACGGAGGGACTTATGGCAGAAAATCGTGACAGAAGGAACGACAACAGAAGAGAGGAAAATGACGGCCTCGAAAAGAAGCTCATCGCAGTCAACCGCGTGTCAAAGACGGTCAAGGGCGGCAGAAATATGCGCTTTTCGGCGCTTGTTGTGGTCGGCGACGGTCTCGGCAAAGTCGGATTGGGCACAGGCAAAGCCGCCGAAGTTCCCGAGGCAATCGAGAAGGCGACAAAACTTGCCAAGCGCAATATGGTCTCCATTTCTCTCAAAGATAACACAATTCCCCATGCAACGACGGGCAAGTTCGGCAGAGGACAAGTTCTGCTTCTTCCCGCCGAGCAAGGAACCGGCGTCATCGCCGGCGGCGCGGTGCGCGTTGTGCTTGAGGTCGCGGGCGTGAAGGACATCAGAACGAAATCCCTCGGCTCCAACAACCCGATCAACTCCGCAAAAGCGACGATGCAAGGGCTTATGAGCCTCAGGAATGCCGATGAGATCGCACGTCTGCGCGGCGTGGATATCGCGGTGGACTGATTAGGAGGACGCTATGGCGAAGAAAAATTCAAATCAAATCAAAGTTACCCTCGTCAAAAGCCCCAATGGCACTCTCAAGTGTCACAAGGTGAATCTTGAGGCAATGGGATTGCACAAGATCGGCGACAGCAACGTCTTTTTGAACGACGCCTGCATACAGGGCAAGATCAAGAAGGTCGTTCACCTCGTCAAGGTAGAGGAAATCTGAGGAGGACAGGCTTTATGAAAATCAATGAACTCAAACCCGCGGAGGGCGCAAGGACTTCCGAGAAGAGAATAGGTCGCGGCATAGGCTCCGGAATGGGCAAGACTTCAACGCGCGGCCACAAGGGTCAATGGGCAAGAAGCGGCGGCGGCGTGCGTCCCAACTTCGAGGGCGGCCAAATGCCGATGACAAGGCGTCTTCCCAAAATCGGCTTCAACAACAAGAGATTTGCCAAGGAGTACAACATCATCAACGTCGACGCGCTCAACGCTTTTGAAAGCGGCGCGACGGTCGGCATTGACGAGCTTGTCGCCAAGGGAATGATCAAGAAGGTCGAAAGCTATGGGCTGAAGGTCCTCGGCGACGGCGAACTCAAGGTCGCTCTGACGGTCAAAGCCAACAAATTCACCGAGTCTGCAAAGCAAAAAATCGAGCAGGCAGGCGGTAAAGCTGAGGTGTTATAATGTTTGAAACGCTCAAAAACGCATTCAAGACCCCTGATATAAGAAGGAAGATATGGATGACCCTCCTTCTTATACTGGTCTACCGAATCGGTTGCTACATCCCAATCCCCTCGCTCAACATATCCGTTGTGCAGGGGGCATTCAGCGGCATGGACTTCCTTGGAGTTCTGTCCTCCATCACGGGCGGATCTATGCAGAATGCGACGTTGTTTGCGCTCGGCATATTGCCGTTTATCAATTCATTCATTATAATGCAGTTGCTCACTCTTGTCATTCCGGCGCTCGAAAGGATGTCGAAAGAGGGAGAAGAGGGCAGAAACAAGCTCACGCAAATCACGCGTATTGTGGCAATCTTGCTTGCGGTCATTCAAGCGATAGGCATCGTGATAATGTGGTACAACGCCTCCGACGGCGCAAACGGCACAGGCATCACGCCTCTGTTCGAGTATGAGATAGGTTCCGAGTCGGCTCCCGTGTTGACGATGGCGCTTACGATCATCATCCTCGTCGCGGGCAGCACAATGGTTATGTGGCTGAGCGAGCGTATCACGGAATACGGCATCGGCAACGGCACGTCGCTGATCATCTTCGTGGGCATCATCTCGACGCTGGGCAACTCCATCCTGACGGCGATGATCGACACCATTCCCTCGCAGATCCGTTCGGGGGATACGACGGGCATCTGGTACCTGCTGGCATTCCTGGC
>CANQZE010000143.1 GCA_947628255.1 uncultured Clostridia bacterium
CCCCCCAGTACCAATTTCACATACAGTATATACGATAAAGCGCCTCTTTGCAATAACAAATTTGAAAATTTATTTTTTTGTTTGCATAATTCACATTTTTGACGAAAAATGTCAAAATTTTCCACATTTTTTGTAAATTTTTTGCAAAAAGTTATCCACAATCGTACAAGTGTATGATATTTTGCGTTTTAGACAATATGTCCGACAACGTAAAACGCCGCGCAGATCGCGCGGCGCCGCCTTGATGAAAAAGACTATGCCCTCTTGTATTTTGCGGCGAGTTTTGCCAATCTGTCCGCCGTCTCGCGCGTGAGATCTTTGGGCGAGAAACGAAAACTCCAATTGAGGCGGGATACCGTTGACGGCAGATTGAAACGCGCTTCCATTCCCAACGCTAGAACGTCCCAATACGGAATTATCGCGATGAACGCCTTGGACGCATAGGCAAGCTCCGTGACGCTCTCGCACATATGCTCGGGGGAGTCAGTCTGCACTTTGACTTTCAGCAGATCGCACTCCGCCTTGAGGTCCGCCTTGTAGACTTCAAGCGCGGCTTCGCTCTGCTCCTCAATGTACGCTTTGAGGGGAGTGTTGTCGTGCGTACCCGTGTAGCAGACAAAGTTGGACGTGTAGCAGGACGGCTTATGCTCGTTGTCGGGACTGCCGTCAAAGGCAAACTCCAGAATCTTCATCCCGGGATATCCCACAAACTTCATCAGCTCGCGCACGCCGTCGTCTATCACGCCGAGATCTTCCGCAACGATGTTGAGCGAAAGTTTGTCCTCAAACAGCGCCTTGGACGGGCCGTCCGCCCACTTCCCGTTGCGCGCCGTCTCCTCGCCGTAGGGGATCTCGTAATATCTGTCGAATCCGCGGAAATGGTCTATGCGCAAAATGTCGAACAGCTCAAGACAGTCCGCGATGCGCGCGTTCCACCACTTGAAGCCGTCTTCTTGCATCTTTTTCCAGTCGTACACGGGGTTGCCCCACAGCTGTCCGTCGTCGGAGAATGCGTCTGGAGGAACGCCAGCCACGCAGTCGGGGCGACGCTCGTCGTCCACCTTGAAAAGCTCGGGACCGTATTTCCACATCTCAACGCTGTCATAGGCGACATAAAGCGGGATGTCTCCCATAATCTCTATGCCCAGCGAGTTGACGTACGCCTTGAGCCTGCGCCATTGCTTCAAAAACATATATTGCGTAAATTGCCAAAACAGAGTCTCTTCGGAGTGTTCGGCGCGCCACTTTTGTTCAAGCTCCTCGCTGTAGGTCCTGTACTCCTCAGGCCACTTGTCCCACGCGACGTAGTCAAAACTCGCCTTTATCGACATAAAGAGACAAAAATCGTCATATTTCCCCTCCGCCGCAAACGCCTTGAAATCGGCGTCGCGCTCGAAGCGGGCAAACGCCTTCTTGAGCAGCGCCACTTTGTTTTTGAATTGCAGGAAATAGTCCACCCTGCCGCTGCCGTCGAGAAGTTCTGCCTTTATCACCTCGCTTCTCTTCAGCAAGCCCATATCGCAAAGCTCCGCAAGATCGATGAAATAGTAGTTGAGCGCGTTCGCGCAACAGGATTGATAGGGGCTGTCGCCGTAACTCGTGGGATTGAGCGGCAACACTTGCCATACGCTCTGCCCCGCCCGCTTGAGAAAATCCACAAATTTGTAGGCGTATTCGCCCATCGTGCCTATGCCCTCGTCGGACGGCAACGCCGAGATCGGCATCAATATGCCCGCTTTACGTTTTGTCTTGTCCATACGTCACATCCTTTGCGCATATAATATACCGAGCGCCGCCCGATCGTGCAACCAAAGCCCACTCACGCGTTATTATAAGCGCATTACGCCGCGACGGTCAAGCCAAACCTGCAAAATTCGCGTTGTGACGACAAGTTTTTTCGAAATTCGACATTTTCCGCGCAAATTCTTCATCCGCGCGTTTAGATGTCATATTATCAAACGATACGTTTAGACAAAAAACAATAAAAAAACGAGATATTGTACCCCGTTTTTATATTCGCGCGTACGCCCTCGCGCGATGCGCCGCCTACGACAAAAATATTTTTTTGTGTTCGACAAAATTTTTATCTCAACTTTGCGGCGATAACTCCGCGCGGCGCGACGGAGATCTCTCCCTCGCAAGTAGCAAACGGCTCCGTCCCCGCCCTGTCTATGTCCGCATAGATGTCCGCGCTCCCAAAAATGGGCAGGCTCAGCGGACAAGACGAGACGTTGACGCCGTATATGATATCGCCGACGCGCCAGATCGCCCCGCCGCTTTCGCGCGCCAACAGCTCGAAGGCGTCCGCCGCCGCGCGCAGGTCGTCAAAGACGCGGTTGCTCTTCCTCAGCGCGATAAGCCCGCGATAGTAACGCACGCAATCGAGGTTTTTGATCATCAACTTCCAATCCAGTTTGTTGACGGCGTCGCCCGATTTGTAGGAATTGCCGTCGCCGCCCTTGGTGCGCATAAACTCCTCGCCCGCCTGCAAAAACGGGATCCCGAGCGCGCTCATAATCAAAAATCCCGTCATACGTTGCATCCTCTCCTTGTCCTCGCCTTCGCCGACCGTGAGGGAGAGTTGGTCGAAAAGTGTGTAATTGTCGTGGCACGCGGCATAGATCACCTGCCGACTCGGATTGATCCCGAGCGCGTTTTTGCCGACTTTGCCGCCGCTTATCCCGCTCAGCACGTCGTCGAGGCACTCCTCTCGCCCCTGCACGAAGCCCCGCGCCGCCTTGCCGAAGTGGCAGCCGCGCAATCCGTCTCTCGTCACGTCGTTGAAAACGCCTATGCGCGCGTCGAGCAGAGACAAATTCCGCTTGTCCGCGCCCTTGACCCCGTACGGCGGAGAACAGTACCACGGCTCGCCGTACATCAGGATGTTTTTCCCTCTGCCGTCGGGATAGAGACCGTCGAGCGCCCTCCGAATCCTGTTCATCGTGTCGACGTCGTGCAACCCCATAAGGTCAAAACGGAAACCGTCGATGTGATATTCCTTCGCGAGATAGGTCACGCTGTCTATCATCAATTTGGAAAACATCGCGCTCTCGCTTCTCGTCTCGTTGCCGCACCCCGAGCCGTTGCAGGGTTTGCCGTCCTTCATACGGTAGTAATAGTCGGGCGCGCATATGTCGAGCGCTCCGCCCTCTTTATGATAGGTGTGATTGTAGACGACGTCGAGGATCACGCCTATCCCCGCTTTATGCAACGTTTGCACAAGCTCTTTCAGCTCTCTTACGCGGCAAAATCCGTCGTGTGGATCGCTCGAATAGCTGCCCTCCGGCAAAAAATAGCACATCGGATCATAGCCCCAATTGTAGTCGTCGCCAAGCTCGTCCACACTGCCGAAATCCAGCGTCGGCAAAAGCTGGACATAGGTCACGCCAAGCCGTTTGATGTAGTCCGCAAGCACAGGCTCGC
>CANQZE010000144.1 GCA_947628255.1 uncultured Clostridia bacterium
ACTTTCCAAATGGCTTCGGCACATCTTGGACGTCATAAATGAGATTGTTTTCTTTGTTTGCCATAAACAATATCTCCTATATAAATTTTTTTCCAAAAAAAGATGTCCCCGATGAGGACATCAAATTTTCACGCAAGCGTGGAAGCGAGAATTTCAGAAGGCACTGCGACCGTCATCACGCAAATCTTTGCAAAACGTTTCGCGAGCGAACTTATCATTTCTGCCTCCGCAAATTTTATCGGGAAAGATAGTAACACAAATTTCAAAAAATGACAACAAAAATCGACATCAAATCCCGCATTTCTTTTTGAAAACACAAAAAGTGCGCTACAACTCCAAAAATTCTCTCAGCTCGTCGAGATCGAAGGACGGCACATAGTCCTCTATCGCGCTGTCCAGCTCCTGCGAAAAGCCGTTTTTAAGCCCCGCGGCAAAAAACGCGTCGACGGCGGAGTCGTACTCTCCTTTTGAGAGTCTGCGCCCGAGCGTCGGGTGATCAGTCACAGCGGGAGTCGGAAAATATTGCCCCATCACGCTCACGCGTATCGAGCTGTCTATCCCCACGATGTCGCGCATCACGCGCTCGGTATTTTGGAGGGCGCCGGGCAAAACGAGATGGCGTACGATGACGCCGCGCCTCATCATACCGTCCTCGTCGAAAACGTCTTCGGGCTGTTGCCGCCTCATCTCCGCTATCGCGGCGCGCGCGATTTCCCTGTAGTTTTTCGCGTGCGAGTACTCCCACGCGAGAGCGTCGTCGGCGTATTTGAAATCGGGAAGATAAACGTCCGCAAGACCTTCAAGTTTTTTGAGATTCGCAACGGTCTCATATCCGCTGCTGTTCCACACGATCGGCACTTTAAGCGTCGATTTTGCGAGTTTAAGTGTATGAACAAGCTGATTTGTCCAATTTGACGGCGTGACAAGGTTGATGTTGTGCGCGCCCATATCCGCAAGTTTTTTCATCCCGAAGAGAAGCCTCTCCTCGCTCACCTCAAGCCCTTTGCCGCCTTGCGATATCTCAAAATTTTGGCAAAACGCGCACCTCAGATTGCAACCCGAAAAAAACACGGCGCCGCTGCCCCGCTCTCCCGATATGCACGGCTCCTCGAAGAAGTGCAATCCTATCCTTGCGATCCTGTAGCGAATGTCCATAACGCGTTTTGCTCCGCCGCTCACTCCGGGGACCCCGCGCCCAAACGACGGGAATATTTTTTTGCCCACTTGGCGATCTTCTTTTCGTCATACTTTTGCGGGATATGCGCGGCAATGCGCTTTGCCTTGAGCGCTCTCGCGACGCACCCTATCGCGGGGAAAGTCAGCGAGGGCCTGCCGAGCAGAAGCCACAACTTTTTGAATACGGACTTCGCGGGGATCTTGGGTTTTGCGCCGCTCGTATCCGTGCTTATGAGAGCGAGGTCGCTCTTTTCGATAAGCCCGCCGAACACCCAGTCGATCTGCTTCGGATCGACGTTGAGCGCCCATCGCTTGAGTACGTCGATGAACGCGAAATCCGCGCCGAACTCCCGCGTCCATCTCGCCCAATATTGCCAAAGCGCCGCCGCAGAAAAGTCGTTCCCATCGCCTATGACGTCCGCGAGGATCTTGCCCGCCTTCATAGACGACTCTATCCCGCTGCCCATAAGCGGCATAGTCTGAAAAGCGCTGTCGCCAACCGCCGCATAGCCGTCCGCGACGCCGACGGGGATGGTGCCTCGCAGACATATCTGCACGCGCTGTCCGAACTTCAGCTCGCGCGACAAAACGGCGTTGTGCGTCCTCAGATCCTCGATCGCCTCGGCGATCTCATCATCGTCAAGCCCGCCCAACCTGCCGATAAGCACGTCCACTCTGTCGTCGACGAGATTGCACCAACTTATGCCCGCCTTGCCCATATGCTTGAGCGACATCGTGCATTCTATGCCCTTCTCGAACGTCTCCGCCCCCTCCGCGCTCTTGAAGAAAGCGCGATAGCCGTACAGCACGCCGTTCTCCTCGGGTTGCGCCTGCACGCAAAACTTTTTCGGGAGCTGACCGCGGAAAGGCGATCTCATTCCGCTCGCGTCGATGACGAGGTCAAAGCGCTCCTCGCCCGCGTCCGTCTTTATGCCGATGACTTTTTCGTCCTCTATGAGCAGACCGCTCACGGGCGTTTGAAATTTCAGCGTCCCGCCCGCGGCCTCAATTTGCTCCGCAAAGTACTCGCACAGCCTCCTCCTATGCACCGATATCTCCTCCATAGGCGGAAGAGGCGGCACGGGAAGAGAATGTTGCCAATCGGGCGATACAAACAGCCACTTGCGCTTCTGTTCGTACGCGTCGTCCGCGGGCATAGGCAGATCGCAAAGCGAAAAGACGTCCGCCCTGATGTCGTCCTCCCAATCATAGCCCGTACTGTCTCTCGGCTGTTTTTCAAAGACGGTCACGCTGTGTCCCGCCTTGAGGAGGCGTATCGCGGCGCAAGCGCCGCCCTGTCCAAGTCCTACGACCGCAATTTTCGCGCGCATATTCCCTCAACGAGCGTTAAACCTTGATTTCCGTGCGCGTTATGAGCGGATTTTGTCGCTTTCTCCCGCGCGACGGAGCGGCACGCCCTGTCAAAAGGCATTATATCACGCCGCATAAGAAATGTAAACGACTTGATTTTTTGCGCGGGCAAATCTTATTTTTCTTTACATATATCCAAAATGATGATATTATAATTGAAGCGTGTTAAGGAGCGCGCAACTTTGAAATATCGCGAGCTGAAGGCACATCTCAACGAGGGGATAAACGGCGGCGGATTTGCGCCCGCCTATTTTCTCACGGGCAATGACGAATATATGTTGCACGACGCCGCGCGGATGTTCAAAGAGACGCTCTCTCCCGAATTTGCCGATATGAATTATGTCGTCGTTCAGGACGTTTCCGAAGCGATCGAATCGCTCTGCACCTTCCCCGTTTTCGATATGCGCAGGGTGTGCGTGCTTGAGGCGAATTCCATCTCGAAGGACGACGTCGACAAGTTGCGGGCATATCTTGACGCTCCCGCGCAGGAGTCCATCCTTGTCGCGGCGGTCGGCGACGCGGCAAAACAATTCAAACATATCGAGACGGTCTCTTGCGCGCCGCTTGGCGACGAGGAATTGAGGGAGTACATTTTGGAGCTGTTTGCGGCTTCTCCCTCCGTGAAAGCGGATCCTGCCGCCGTCGAGGAGCTTATCACGCGCACGCAATCCTCGCTTGCCCGCATCGTGAGCGAGATCAAAAAGCTCAAGGCATACTCGCCAAACGGCGTGACTCGCGCGGACGTTGTCGAAATGGTCGCGTCCGACATCGAATATCAAACGTACATTTTGTCCGAGGCG
>CANQZE010000145.1 GCA_947628255.1 uncultured Clostridia bacterium
CAATACGAGACGTAAATATCAAGCTATCACGCAGGAGTTTGACTCCTGCATTACAAAATCAAAACGCGAATGTGTGCGATAAAAGAGGCACATTCGCGTTTTTAGCTTGGGGTGCAGGGGACGAAGTCCCTTGCCGAAATGCAGGGCGGGCAGCCCTGCGCGGAACTCAATCCGAGTCGAGGGAGTCGAGGCGGATCTGGCGTTTTTCCTCTTTGGTGAGCTTTCTGCCCTTGCCGATGATGACGCTGTCGCCGTGCTTGACGAAGATCATAAGCACGATGGCGATCGCCACGCAGATCGCGCTGTACATAAACAATCCGACGTTGGAGATGTGGTCCATAACGAGGCCGCCGAAGAAAGGCGTGATCGCCTGCGCGGACATCGTTGCCATATAGTAATACCCTGTGTATTGTCCCACGGTCTGCGCTGTGGACAGCTCGGTGACCATCGGGAAGGTGTTGACGTTGGCGATGATGAGACCGAAGCCCGAGATGAGATAGAACAGCGAGAACAACACGGCGGGAATGATCGCGTTGGGGTTGGAACGCACAAAGAAGAATATCAACACAAACGATATGACCGCGAGGCAGAATCCTATGATGATGGATTTGCGGCGGCCTATCTTTGCCGCCATATAGCCGACTGGGATAAACGCGATCGCGCTTATGCCCATGCTGACGCCGGAGATGATGGACGCAACGCCCGCGGATAGGTTGAGGACCTTGGTGGTGTACACCGACAGGTTGGAAGATATGGCGTTATAGCCCATAAACCACATAAAGATGGACGCAAGGATGAGCCAGAAGGAAACCATTTTCGATCTCTCTTCCTTTGTTTTCGCGCCCCACCACTTCTTGGGATTTTTTGCAGCGATCCACTCTTTGAGATCAAATTTTTTCTTGTCTCCTTCGACGACCTGTTTTGCATATTCATAGGCTTCCGGCGGTATCGCCGCGGTGCCTCCGATGGTCGCTTCGGCGCCCATCGAAACGTTGCCGACAACGCCTTCAGCGCCCTCTCGCATAAGCTCGGCATTTCCTTCGCTGATAACGCGATTTGCACTTTCATCTGCGGAATTTGAATGTTCAACGTCGTTTTGTGCAATTTCCGCGTCATTGGACAGGACATTGTCGTCGCCATCTTCAAGCAACTCTTCGGCAAACTTTTGCGCTTCGGGATTTTCGCCCTCGGCGAAGTCGTCGATCTCATATTCCTTGCATATCTCCTCGCATTTCTTGACGAGCTTGCGCTCCTTGACAAGGGCGAGGAACCCCGCGAGCAGAAGCAACATACCGCCCGCCACGCTCGCGAATATGATGACGTAGTTTTCAAGCCTCTCGCCAAACAGCACGACAGTGTAGATGAGGAAAGCTATCGCGCCGCCCACGCCGCCGCACAGGTTGATGACCGCGTTGCCCTGCGAGCGCAGAGGCTTTGGCGTGACGTCGGGCATAAGCGCGACCGCGGGACTTCTGAACGTCGCCATTGAGATAAGCACGAGGAGCAGGATCACCATATATATGGCGAGGCTCTTTTGCCCGCTAACGCGAGTGACCTCGTTGTACACCCTGTCCGATATGTAGTTGTTCATACCCGAAGCGACAAACTTGCTGTATGCCTCGTTGCCCTCCTTGATCTCCTTGTAGGTCTTGCCGTTGGGCGCCGTATCCTCAAGTTTGACTTCTTTGACGGTAACGCCGTCCCCATCCCAATCGTAGGCGTAATAATAGGATTCGTCGCCGATCATATTGAGGACCGCCTTTTTGGACGAGAAGTTGTTGTCAAAACGGATGGCGATAAACTGCTCCCTTGTGGTTATGCCGTTGTTCTTGAGATATTCCTTGTCGCAGAGGTTGTTGTCTCCGCTGTCCCAGAACATTTTGAGGACGCCTTCTTTATACTCGCCGTTCTCCTCGAAGCCCAATTCCATAAAATCATCGTCGTTGAGCCTCGCGGTGATGGCAGAGGAAAGCTCGTCCGCCTTCTTTTGCTGATTGAGCGTGACGACGGGGACAAAGACCATAAGTATGACGGAGGCGATCGTCCCTATCACAATAAACGGCGTGCGACGTCCGAACTTCTTGACGAGCTTGCCGTGCGCGTTGTCGCTCAGCTTGCCGAAAAGCGGAAGCATAAACAGAGACAGCAGATTGTCAAGCCCCATAATGAGCCCGCGCAACGCGTTCGGCAAGCCGTACGCATGCTCCAAAAGAAGGGGAACGACAAAGTCGTATGCCGTCCAAAACAGCATAATGATTGCAAAAGCAAAGCCTACCTTGAAGGTCTGTGGGTAGTCGAGTTTCAACGGCTTCCTGCCCTTCTCGTCAAGGATAGGCTCTGCGGCTTGTTTGGATTTTCTCATAAAATTCTCCTCTAAGATGAGATGAGCAAACGCTCACAATTTGTATTATAAAGGAAAATTTATTATTAAACAAGCTAAAAATGTAATATGCAAAAAAATTTATGACATCGCGTGTGCTTGTTCTCGGAATTTGCCTCGTCCGAGAGTTTAACGTCACCTATGTCCGAGTGTGCTTGTCCACGAACTTTGCCTTGTCCGAGCGGGGGAATATCCCCCTGTCCGAGCCTCTCACGCTTATTTGCTTGAATTTTGACCAAACTTTGTCTGAGCAAAGTATTCTCTATCAAGGGGATCCTTCGACAAGCTCAGAATGACAATGTTATTACAAGGGGATTCTTCGACTACGCTCAGAATGACAGGAAGATAAATGCTTGGACAATCCCCTCAGTCCGCCGATATTCGGCGGACAGCTCCCCTTATTTGCCCGCAAAAATATTGCATTTTTTGTGGGCAAACAAAGGGCGCCTTGAGCGGATAAAAACCGCGACATTTGTTCAAAGACAAGGAAAAACCCATTTCTCGAACACGAGCGTGGCGTATGTGACGTGAGAGAAATGGGTTTTGACGAAGTATATCGCCCGTACAGGCGGTTTTTAGATGACTTTGCCTTTGACGACGACCATCGGATAAGACTCATACCCGCTCAGCACCCTGCCGGACTGGATGATGACGTCCTTGTCGGTGATGGTGTAGTCGAGGGACGCGCCGTCCATTATGATGGAGTCTTCCATTATGATGGAGTTTTTGATGACGGCGCCTTTGCCGACTTTGACGGAGCGGAAGAGAATGGAATTTTCCACAGTGCCGTCGATGACGCAGCCGTCGGCGATGATGGAGTTTTTGACGTTTGCGCCCTCCTTGTACTTGGCGGGGACGCTGTCCTTGACCTTGGTCAGAATTGTGGAGTGCTTGTAGAAGAGCGCCTCGCGGACTTCGGGGTCGAGCAGCTCCATACTGCGCTTGAAG
>CANQZE010000146.1 GCA_947628255.1 uncultured Clostridia bacterium
CACTCGGATGCCGACCACGTTGATATGCACGCGCCTCACTCTCATTCCAGTGAATGACTCCAGCGAGAACTTAACGGCGTCCGAAAGCGACTTTTTCACTGCTTCTATGTTCACTCCTATCTTCAAAACGACGTACATCTCGATATAAATGAAGTTGTCGACGATCTGTACGACCGCGCCGCGCCCCGTTTTGCTCTTCCCGATAAGCAGATTGAAATTATCGCTAAAACGACGTGATACAAGATCTACCACGCCATAGCATTCAGAAGCAGCTTGAGACGCGACCGTTCTGACGACATCTTCGCTGATGAAAATTTTGCCGAATTTGTTTGATGTTGTGAGTGACATATCGTTGATATAATAGTACAATAAATAATAAAATTTTGCAACTAAATGCGAAATGTTGCTAAAATCAGTTGCAAAAGATTTTTTTATTTGATATGATATTTGCGTTGTCAAATAGGAGGTACAGTTATGTCCAGAGTTTGTAGTGTTTGCGGAAAAGGCAGGATGAGCGGCAACGCAGTCAGCCACAGCCACAGAAAGACAAGACGCAGTTGGGCGCCCAACGTCCAAAAGGTCAAGGTCAACACTCCTACAGGCGGCGTCACAGAGGTCTATGTGTGCACCCGTTGCCTGCGTGCGGGAAAAGTCGACCGCGCATAATTTTTTGCGTATGCAATCTGCCCCTCTTCGGAGGGGCTTTTTTTCACCCTGTTTTCATTGAATATCCATAGAGCCTCTTTTCAAGTTGCGCGCCGTTGACAATTTCGACTCCGCATTTTATAATTGTTTTACGACTTGAACGCTATTCGCAAGAGGTAAAGATGAAAGGACGTCGCTCATTCAAAACTTTCAACATATTCTCGGCGATCGCGGCGATCGCGCTTGCGGCTTGCCTAATTTTGACATTCGCGCCTTTTCCGACGCCCGCTTACGCAAATTCCGCGCAGAAATACTTCGACGGCGTGGACGCGACGGGCGCTATGATGCGAGGAGACAGCCCGATAGTCGTGGAGGACGAAACTCTCGCTTTCGATCTGAGAGATTTTCCGCTCCCCTCATATGATTCAAACGAGCAATTTTTGTCGTACGGCGGCAAAGTGACTGCAACCTACGCATTTTTCAATCCTTCCGAATTTACGGTGACCTCCACGCTGTGCTTCCCCTTTGGCAAATTGCCCTCATACGCGCCCGACTATTACGACGGCGGGTCGGATGACGCGCACAAATATGCCGTCACGCTCAACCAACAGAGCGTCGAGGCAAAACTTCGCCACACTTTTTCCTATCCGTACGAGTCGTTTGACGTAGAAAGAGATCTTGACCTTCTCACGGACGGCTATGTTGAAGACGATTTTTTCTCTCCCGATCTGCCCGTCGTCAAATACAGCTGCGTCGTGCTTGATATCGAGCAGACGTCGGATATGTATTACCCGTGCGCCGCGCTTGACATCGTCGGCGACGACGGTCCGAGAGTTTATTTTCCCGGCATTAACAGTATGAATACGCTTTCAAACGGCGTTTATCGCGTCGGAAAATGGGCGGAGGTGGGAGACGAGTTGATCGTGTATGCCTTTGGCGCGAACAGCGCGCAAGACGGTATGCCGAAGTGGAAATTCTTTTTGAACGGCGGATTGGAGGACAGCGACGAAACGCAAGGCACGACAAGCGAGATCGTTGCCGAAACTATGACCTTTGAAGAGTTCGCTCTGTTCGGCAGAAGCGATGAAAATGACGCTGACATTTCAAAAACGGATTGGTACAACGCGATCGTCACCCAGCTCAAAAACGAGCGTAAAACCGACGAATGCCCCGCCGTTGACCTTGTTGGTTACGGCTATACGCTGAGGCAAAATTTGCTGCGTTGGTATGAATATGAGATCGTGTTCGCGCCCGGCGAGCGCGTCCTCAACAGCATAACGGCGCCAATATATCCTACGATCGAGAGCAACTTCGATCCGCCGAAATATAACTATACATATCTTCTCTCGCCAGCAAAGACGTGGAGCGACTTCGGCACGCTTGAGATTACCATAAACACGCCCTACTTTTTGCTTGGCAACTCAAGCGATTTCTCAAACGGATTCCAAAAGACTGACGACGGCTACAAGCTGACGTCGGACGGGCTTCCGAGCGGCGAGTTGACTTTCACGCTGTGCGCCTCAGAGGATCCCGTTGCCGAAAGCGGAAGCATCGCAGGGGTGATGATCGCGATAGCGATGCTTCTGGCCGCGATTTTCGGCGCGGCGCTGCAAATTGTGGGATTTGCTTCGGGCGGCATTGTCTCGGTCCTGCTCATAGCGTTGTTTATAGTGCGTCCAGTCCTCGACGTCGTGGGCGCGATCGTGATCCTGATATGTCTTGGAGTCAAGCGGGCAAAACGCAAAAAAGCGTTTTCATCCTCTTCGCCGTCGAGCGCGGAGAACAAATCGCCCGATCTTCTATCCGAAGGCGTCGAGACGACGAGCGATAATATTGCGGTCGTCGCAAACAAGGATGCGGATGAATTTCCTCCCGAAACAGAGGAAAAGCCTTGCGCCATTCCCTCGGGCGGCGAAGGCATATCCGAAAGCGCTTCGGAGTCTGCGCCGGCACGCGAGGAGTCTCTCACATTGGAAACTTTGCCCTTTGACAACGCCCAAAGCGACGACGCCCTCCCCAATATACGGGAATGCGCAAACGAGAATGATCCGCCACTTGCCCCTAAAAATGAGGACGCGCGCTCGGATGCCGGGGATATTGCAAGAGAGGACGGCGTTTCCTATCCGAATTGACGTCTCTTTTGTCTCAGCGCTTTTTGACAAACAGCCTAAGAACGGCTTTGACGATCTTTGGCGGGTTGATACAGATGATCTTTGTCATAACTCCTCCGATTTTTTTTGTATAGCATATGAGGCGATCAAAAAATTTGTGAAAAACATTCGCTAGTCGCGCCAAAAATCGCATAAAAAAACGGGCTGTCGGAAATCTTGTCTCCGCGCCCGATTTTTTTGTCGTGCTATCACAGCCTCAATCGGCGATCTCGATCTTCATCGCCGCGACGGTGGCGGCGGGATCCGCCGATCTGAAAATCGCGCTGCCCGTAACGAGGACACTCCCGCCCGCCCTCACGCACTGCGCCGCGTTGGACGGACAAACTCCTCCGTCAAATTCCACGTCGAAATCGTATCCGAGCTTTTTCGCCTGCGCTTTTAGTCGGGTCGCTTTTTCAAGGCATTCGGGCTTGAAACTCTGCCCGCCGAAGCCCGCCTGCACGGTCATAATGACAAGCATATCTATCTCGCCGAGATACGGCAAGGCGATTTCCGCGGGCATATCCGCGTTG
>CANQZE010000147.1 GCA_947628255.1 uncultured Clostridia bacterium
GGCAACGTCATCGGCGAGGCATATCCCGTCAGCAAGCGCGACGTGAGAAATCACAGAAGGACTTCCGTGCTGTACACGGCATTGGCGTTCCTGTTGCATTTGCTCGCCGTGTTGCCGCTTGTAATCGTCCCGATCTTCCTTGCGATAAAGGGCTATGAATTGTTGCCCTCCTACGGGTTGTGGCACTTCATCGGGTTCATCCTGCTCGCCGTGTTCGGCGTGATCTTCGTTTTGGTCGCGCTGATAGTCACGCGCAAGAGGTCAAAGAGCAGCATTATGGGGCAGACCGTTAAGGAGACGATCGCCTACATCTGCCTCACGACCGTGTTCGGACTCCTTTTGACCTACGTTGTGCCGGACGTCATCGCAAACGCGACGTCTCAGACGCTGTTTGCCGAAGACATCTATTACAACGCGTCGTCGCAGTTGGAAGAGAACGCCGCTCTCGAGCGTCAGTTCTTGATGTACAACATCCTCAACGGCAATATGAACGTCTACGGCGAGGACGCAAAGCTCGCCGAGAACGGAGATTTCTCCTATCAAGCGTTGCAGGCGCACACTGACAAGACGTCCGGAGAAACGATGCAATTTACGGTCCCAGACATCAGAAAGTGGTCGAATTATTACAAAGAATTGGGACAGAAGGGGCAGGACGAACAGCTCGCCAAATGGGCGGAAGACGATCCGTACAGATTGGAGCTGTACAACTTTGTGTACAACACCTATGTCCTCAACGATTTCAACTATGCGTTGGCGATGGTCCCGTCGAAAGTTGTGGAGCGCCGCGCGCTTGCGTTCGCCATCGTCGACTACATCTACGAATATGCGCACTATGAAGAACTTGTCAAGCAGGGCTTCCTCAATCCCAAGCTCAAACAGCTCTTCCAACAGAACTACGACAACTTCAATCAGGACGGATATCAGACCTTTGACGACGCGCTGTTGCTGTACGCGCAGTTGGATCAACGTATGACGATCCCCGTCGTATTGCGCCTCATCCTCAACAAGGGCTGGACGTATACGCAGGCGGACATAGATTCAAGCGGCAACGTATATTACACCGAGGATCACAACTTCCTGTATGAACACTATGAACCGGACACGCTTCAGGCGTATATCAACGAGAATCCCGGCAAGACGCCCGAGGCGCTCTTCCCCAACGAGGGAGAACTGACGGGTTCGGACGGCAAGACGTTCAAAGCGCGTTACAACTACAACAAAGACGGTTGGATGGTGTTTGAAAACGGCGTCGTGAAGCGCCCCATCAAGTGGCTGGTGCTGGATATGTTGGGCGATCCTATGGCGATCACTTCCGTGCAAAATCTGACAAGTTTGCAGGTTGCGGGTATCCCCGTCAGCACGATCGTTTCCCTTGTTGAAAGCGTGGCGGCAGGACTTGTTCCGTCGCTCGGCGATCTGCTTCAGGTCGACCTCGCAAAACTCATAAGAACCGCAACGGACGGCGCGGGACTCTCGATCGGCATCTATATCGACGACGCGGGCGCGCTGCAACTGCAAGTGCTGCCTATGAACGCGACGTACGGAATGCTCGGCTATATGCAGGCGACTTGGGTGCAATCCAACAACCTGTTGATGGCTGTCATCAACGTACTCAACGTACGCAACTGGTTGTTGATCTTCGGCGGGATCGGCGTCATCCTCATCATCGCCGCGGGCGTACTCAGAGAGTGCGGCAAGAAGACAAGAGACAGCGTCAAAGTGTCGCGCGACAGGATCTTGAGAGCAAACGCTCAGCCCAGCGGCAACCTCGACGCCGCGTATGACGTCCTATACGAACAGAAGAGGCAGGAGGAACTCTCTCCCAAGCTGGAGCAGGCAAGACTTAACTTGGCAAGAGCGCAGGAAGATCTCGACAACATCGAGGACGAGGAGTTCCAAAAAAAGATCAAGAAAAAGCGCAAGCTCGAGAATAAAAAGCGCAAAGAAGAGCGCAAGCGGAAAGAGCAGGAGCAAAAACTGGCCTCCAAAAAGAAGGAAGGCGAGCAGGACGCTTCAAGACGCGGGGAGAACGAAGTACCTCGCGGACAACGTCCCGCGAACGGTCAACGCCCGGCAAACGGTCAACGTCCGGCGAACGGTCAACGTCCCGCAAACGGACAGCGTCCGAATGGTCAAAGACCCGCGAACGGACAGCGCCCGAACGGACAGAGACCTTCAAACGGACAACGTCCGCCTCAGAACAGGCCTCCGAGACCGTAATTGACAAACAGTGAAAAACGGCGCAACGTCGATGCACGTTGCGCCGTTTTTATGTCCAAAAGTTTGTGTTATTTTGTTCTAAAATTTGTGTTGATGTGCGGATCTTTGCCCAAACGGCTAGAAATCGCGATCGCCGTCCGTCGAGCGGTTCAAAGCGCGTCGCGGGACAGGATATCTCCCGCAAGCAACGGGTGGGGACAGGCGAAACTGTAGACGCTCTGCACCAGCTTTGCGTCGTCGGTGCGCGAGCCGTCCGTCGTCAGCGTGATCTCGCCGACTTCGAACGTTTTGCCGTCGGACTCCGATGGCGAGAGGACGTTGAGGATGTCTCCAGTTTTGAAACGATTGCGCATTTCGACCGTCGCGACGCCGTCCGCATATCCAAGCACGGTGGCGACGTAGATCTCCTTTTCCGTCGTGCGCGTGGAATTGTAGCTGATGGAGTCGAAGGCGGTCAGCCCGCTCGTGTAGGGGCGATGGGAGACGCGCTCAAGCCTTGCGTTCAGCTGCGCTTCGCTCGTTATCCTGCCTGAATCGAGGTATTCGTCTATCGCGCGCCTGTAAGCGGAAGCGACGACCGCGATGTAAAATTCGCTCTTCATCCTGCCCTCGACCTTCAGCGAGCATATGCCCGCCTTCGCCATTGACGGGATCTCGGACAGCATACGGAGGTCCTTGCTGTTGAGGATGTAGGTGCCGCGGCTGTCCTCTTCTATTGTAAGAGGCTCGTTGGGGCGCTCCGCCTCGATCAGCGTGTAGCTCCAGCGACAGGGTTGCGCGCATTCTCCGCGATTGGCGCTTCTTCCCGTGAGGTAGGAGGACAGCAGACAGCGCCCGCTGTAACTCACGCACATCGCGCCGTGGCAAAACGCCTCGAGTTCGACGTCGGGGACGGCGGAATGTATGGCTTTTGCCTCTTCGAGGTTGAGTTCGCGCGCAAGCACAACGCGCCTTACGCCCAGATCGCGGTAAAATTTCACGGTGCGGGAGTTGAGAGCGTTCGCCTGCGTAGAGATGTGGACGGGAAGTTCGGGGGCGGTGCGGCGCAGAATGCGGAACACGCCCGGATCGGAG
>CANQZE010000148.1 GCA_947628255.1 uncultured Clostridia bacterium
CACGGAGTTCTCGCAGGACGCCTGCCAAGGAGTGTTCGACCTGCCGCTCTTCCCCGTCTGAGGAAAAAGGGACGAGCATATGCGGGACGGATCTCGCCCGCCGCGGCAAAGCGGAAAAGCGATCGAAGATCGGCGAAAGTTCGTCGGTCTTTTTCTATCCGCTTTTTATGAGTTTCGTATTTTTATTATCAAGTTGAAAAAAGGACAAGTTTGTGTTATTATGGCAATATGAAAGTTTTTGCGATCAGCGATCTTCATCTCTCCACCGCCGTGGAAAAACCGATGGACATCTTCGGATCGGGCTGGGAAAACCACTTTGCAAGGATATGCGAGGATTGGCGCGACAAAGTCTCCGAAGAGGATCTCGTTTTGCTCGGCGGCGATATGTCGTGGGGGATGACCATAGGCGAAGCCGCGCCCGATTTTGCCCTTGTGAGTTCCCTTCCCGGCAAAAAAATCGTGGGAAAAGGCAACCACGACTACTATTGGTCGTCGCTTGGCAAGATGCAACAAAACTTCAAGGATTTTCTGTTTGTACAAAACAACGCCTACTGCGTGTTGCCCGACGGCACAGCGTATGCATACGCGTCCGCGGCGCGCAAACGCGGCGAAATTTCCTCGGATGAGAGAAAAGGCGTGATCGTTTGCGGTTCGCGCGGCTGGAACATCCCCGCCGACGACAGCTCCCCGCAGGATATCAAAATATATGAACACGAACTCGCTCGTCTCGAACTGTCCCTCAAGTCCGCGATCGCGCTCAGACGGGACAGTGACAAGACCATCGCGCTCCTGCACTATCCGCCCTTTGACGCCGACTACGCTTCCACCGCCGTGACGGAGCTTCTCGAAAAATACGGAGTGGAGCAAGTCCTGTACGGACACCTGCACGGCAAAAGCGCAAGAGTCACGCCAAGGCTCTCAAAAAACGGGATAGAATATATCCTCACATCCTGCGATCTCATCGAAAACAAATTGCAGTTTGTGTGCGAAATATAGATCGTCAAGTTTTATGACAAAACAAAAAAGTATTCTAAGATTTTGATGATTTTAGAATACTTTTTCAATTTTACGACATTTATATTGTCTAAAACGTGCTTTTTGTAGCTTCAAGCAATTGATCTATGCGAGCAAGGACTTCCTGCTTGCCGGACCCGTTTTGAGAGGATGTGACGATGATATCGTCCGCTCCGACTCCCAGCGCAGACGCTATGATCTGCCTCTGTTTGCCCTGCCCGAGTCTTGAAAGTTTGTCCGCCTTTGTTGCTATAATCGTGAACGGAATGGAAAAATCATACAGATACCCCAGCAACATTCTGTCGTCTTCGGAAGGCTCGCGTCTTATGTCTATGAGGACGAACACGTTGATAAGATCCTCGCTCTGCTCGAGATAGCTCTCGATCAATTCGCCCCACTTCAGCTTTTCCGCTTTGTTGACTTTTGCATAGCCGTACCCCGGCAGATCGACAATAAAATATTCGCCGTCGTTGATCTCGAAAAAGTTAAGGAGGCGAGTGCGTCCCGGCTCCGACGAAGTGCGAGCGAGCTTGCTCTGCCCCGTGAGCATATTGATGAAAGAAGATTTTCCTACGTTGGATTTGCCTGCGATCGCGATCTCGGGCGCGTTGAATTTAGGCAATTTGTTGCTTGCCGCCACCGATGTTACAAACTTTGCCTTTTTTATCATATCCCACCTCTTCCCTGCGGCGTCGACCGATAAAGCCGAAACTTCTCCGCCGCTGTATTTTTGCTCCGCACAAAAAAGCGCACTCTCACCGAATGCGCCTTTATGCCGTTCAAGCGAGTTGAGTTTTTTCCTCGAGCTGTTTTCTCACGACGAGCGGTTTGCTCTCTTTTGTGATGGATTCCTTTGTGACGATCACCTTTTCGACGTCCGTCTCGGACGGGATCTCGTACATAAGGTCAAGCAAAACGTCCTCGAGGATGGCTCTGAGGCCTCTTGCGCCCGTGTCGAGCCTGATCGCCTTTTGCGCAACGGCTCTGATGGCTTCGTCCTCGAACTGAAGTTCCACTCCGTCGATTTCGAACTGCGTCTTGTATTGTTTGACAAGCGAGTTTTTGGGTTCCGTGAGTATTTTGACAAGCGCTTCCTCGTCCAACGCGTTGAGGCCGACGACGATCGGGACTCTGCCCACAAATTCGGGAATAAGTCCGTATTTAATGAGATCCGCGGGTTGCAAATCCTTGATAAGCTCGTCATAGCGATAGTCCTTGGTCCCTTTGACCGCGGAGCCGAAGCCGAGCTTGGAGCTGTCCTTGCGATTGTCGATGATCTTGTCAAGATCCACAAAAGCGCCGCCCAACAGGAAAAGAATGTTTGTCGTGTCAAGCTGATAGCACTCTTGATTGGGATGCTTTCTGCCGCCCTGCGGAGGGACGTTGGCGATCGTGCCTTCGATGATCTTGAGCAACGCCTGTTGCACGCCCTCGCCGCTCACGTCGCGGGTTATCGAGACGTTCTCGCCCTTCTTTGCGATCTTGTCTATCTCGTCGATATACACGATGCCGATCTCAGCGCGTCTCAGGTCTCCGTCCGCCGCTTGAATGAGTTTGAGCAATATATTTTCCACGTCTTCGCCGACGTATCCCGCCTCGGTGAGAGTCGTTGCGTCCGCCACGGCAAACGGAACGTTCAATATCCTTGCGAGCGTTTTCGCAAGCAAAGTTTTGCCCGATCCCGTCGGTCCGAGGAGCAACACGTTGCTCTTTTCGATGACGACGTCGTCGTTTTCCTGCTCCGTTTTCATACGGTTGATGCGCTTATAGTGGTTGTACACGGCGACGGAAAGCACTTTTTTTGCGCTCTCCTGTCCAATGATATACTCGTCGAGTTTCTGCTTGATTTCCGCGGGAGTATAGAGGCTGAGTCCCGAGTTGTCGCTGTGCAGGTCGCCGAACATAATCTCGTTGCAGATGTCAACGCATTCGTTGCAAATGCAAACGCCGTCCGGACCGCTGACGAGCTTCTCGACTTCATCCTCGATCTTGCCGCAAAAGCTGCATCTCTGTTTTTTGTTGTATCTGTCCATACTACCTCTTGCCGAATAAGTTTTAAGACGATATTGTCTCGCGCGGGACGGCGTCACTTCCTCGTGTAGAAAATTTTGTCCACGATGCCGTATGCTTCCGCCTCTTCCGCCGTCATATAGAAATCTCTGTCGGTGTCCACCTCGACCCGCTCAATGGGCTGTCCCGTGTTCGCCGCGAGGATCTCATTCAGAGTCCTCTTCGTCGTCGCGATGTGGTCCGCGACGATCTGGATCTCGGTGGC
>CANQZE010000149.1 GCA_947628255.1 uncultured Clostridia bacterium
TGGAGGAGGAGCGCCTCATCAACGTGAGTTGGGATATTGACGGCAACGAAAATTTCAACTCCACGCTCACGCTGTATTGTGAAAACAAGGGAGGCTTGCTCGCGCTGGTCACGACGACGATATCCAACGCGCACATCGAGATCGTCGCGGCAAACGTGCGCATATTGGACAAGGGCGACACGGGCGAGATCTCTCTCACCGTCCGCGTGAAGCGCGCGACTGAACTTGACGAGCTTGTGCGCAAACTCCGCTCCATAGACGGCATCATAAGCATAAAACGCTGAAATAGGGTTTTATCCGCGCAAAATCGCGATATGAACACAGTCTTTTGCAATATTTCGCATTTCGAGGGAAAATTATGCAACTATATCACGAATACAGTTCGGTGATGCACACCAACACCTATATCGTCGTCGAAGGGCAAGACGCCATCGTCGTCGATCCCGGCGACGCGGCTTGCGCGGACAGCGTCAAATCCAAACTTGACGCGCTTAGAGCAAGGCTGAAGGCTATCCTCATCACACACGCGCATTTCGACCATATAGCGGGCGTCGCAAAGCTCAAGCAACTCTATGAAGAGGACAGCCCGAAGGTCTATATGCACAAGTTCGGCGCCGAATATATCTCCGGCAAAAAGAATATGGGGAAGTATATGGGCGTCAAGGTGGAGCCATTCGAACCCGACGTCCTGCTCGAGGGCGGCGAGACGCTCAATGTCATCGGCTTGGATATAGACGTCATATACACCCCCGGACACTCCAAAGACGGAGTGTGCTACAGATTGCGGGACAGGCTGTTCACGGGGGACACGCTGTTTTTCTGCGCATACGGCAGGACGGACCTCTTCGACGGCGATTTTGCCACGCTCAAGCAAAGCGTTCAAAACCTCTTTGCGCTTGAGGGAAACTATGTGTTGCTGCCGGGACACGGCGAGCCGACGACGTTGGAATTTGAGCGCCGCAACAATCCCATCCTCACGGATGGCGAGGAGGACGGCCGCACCGAGGAGGACGACGGAGCGCTTGACGACGAGCAAGAGATGTATCCCGCCGACGAGAGCGAAAACACTAGGGAAGCGGAGCCTGCCCCCACTGACGACGATTCTCTTGAAAACGGGTCCCGAGCGGATCGTTAGCGCTTTGAATATATCCGCGACGGGAAAATCCGAGGAGAGGATATATCCCGCGCAGAAGAGCGGTTTTGTGAGAATGTGATGGCAAATCGCGCAAACGTAGTGAGTTTTGAGGGTTGCGAGGACGCCGAAGGTTTGAAAATATGATAAATTTCAAGTGTTGCGATGAAGAATATGCGGGCGATTTGATGGAGTTGATACGTCTTTTCGACAGCCGCCTCGAAGAGGACCTTTCGCTTGACGTGAGCTATTCTCGCTCTTTGCGCGCGTTTTGCGTGACGGTCAAGTCGGACAAACTTGAAAATTTCTCAAAAAGTTACATATATCCCGTCAAAGCGGACGGCGAATTGCTTCGCAAACGCGAGGAAAAGCGCTTCCTCAAGATGGCGATCTACAACTCTCTCGTTTTTCTCACGGGGATACGCTTGCCGTACGGCTGTCTCACGGGGATACGTCCCACAAAATTGTATGCCGAGATAGACTCCGCGCCCGAGATGTACGGCAAGAGCGCAAGGCGCGTTTTTTTGGAGGATTACGACGTCAGCGCGGCAAAAGTGGAACTTATCGAGCGCATTGTGGACGTGCAAAAGCCTTTGCGCAACAAGAGCGAGGCGGATATGGACGCTTTCGTATTCATTCCGTTCTGTCCCACGCGGTGCGCGTATTGCTCGTTTGTGAGCCTGCCCCTCGACAAGCAGAAAAAACTTGTGGAGCCGTATGTGGATTGCCTCATCCGCGAGCTTGAGCAAATGAAAGCGCTCGTCGCGGGAAAAAATATCAACGTCCGCGCGGCATACGTCGGCGGCGGCACGCCCACATCCATAGGCGTGGAAAATTTGCGCAGGATATTGACGCATTGTCCCTCCGCGCCGGAGTTCACCGTCGAGGCGGGCAGACCTGACACCATCGACCGCGATATGATCAAAATGTTGCTCTCGCAAGGCGTCAACAGGATCTCCGTCAATCCGCAGACCTTCAACGACGCCACGCTGGAACTTATCGGCAGAAAGCACAGGGCGAGGGACATCTACAACGCCTACGCGCTTGTCAAAGGCAAGATGGACGTCAATATGGACCTCATCGCTATGTTGCCGAATGAGACTTTTGAGGATTTCAAGCGCAGCGTGGATACGACTTGCGCGCTCGCCCCCGAAAACGTCACCGTCCACACGCTGTATATGAAAAAGGGCAGTCGCCTCAAAAACGAGGGCTTCGAGGGCGCGGGCTTCGAGCTTGCCTCTCGGATGGTGGATTACGCCTATGCAAAGCTGTCCGCGGCGGGCTACAGACCCTACTATATGTATCGCCAAAAGTATACGAGCGGCAACCTCGAAAACGTCGGCTATTCCTTGCCCGGCCACGAGTGCCTCTACAACATCGACATAATGGAAGAGGACACCTCCATCATTGCGAGCGGCGCGAACGCCATCTCCAAAAAGTGGGAAGCCTCCAAAAATCTCATCACCCGCTGCGCCAACTACAAGGAACCCCTCGAATACGTCAAAAACATCGACCTTATGCTCTCCCGCCAGTCCGAATTTTGGGAATAGCTCCCGACGCGGATCTGCCTCGCGATCGTTGATGAGGCATATGTATTTAGCTTGCTCGAGATGGCAGGCATATATAAAAATATATTAACAGGAAAATCTTTTCAAAAAAAACTTTATAAACCGCTTTCAATTTGTTTACAATTGAGTTTGTTTGTGCTAAGATATCAAACGTACTTGCGACGAGGTTTGGTCAAATACTCCGAGTCCTTACTTGGTTGCAAGCGAATTATTTATCCAGCGAAGGAGGTTGATCTATGGATAAGGAACTCAAGCAACAAATCATTGCCAAGTATGCGCGCAGCGAGGGCGACACAGGCTCTCCCGAGGTGCAGATCGCGCTTCTCACTCAGCGCATCAAGGAGCTGACGGAGCATCTGAAGGTGCACAAAAAGGATCATCACAGCCGTAGAGGTCTGCTTATGATGGTCGGACACAGGAAGAGCTTGCTCAACTATCTCAAGGACGTCGACATCGAGAGATACCGTGCAATCGTCAGCTCGCTCGGACTCAGAAAGTAAAAAGAATTGGGTGCGCTTTTTGTCGCACCCGATTTTTTATGAGCGTATCAAAGCATACGCTCTACCCAAACAATAATAGGGGATGACG
>CANQZE010000150.1 GCA_947628255.1 uncultured Clostridia bacterium
CGTCGCCACGTCGCGCTGGCCTGCGCCGAGCGCGCGGATTATCCCGATCTCGTATGCGTTCCCGCGCACATTTTTCATCCCGTAGGCGACCATCAAAAGCAACGCGACCGCCAACAGCACGACGCCGATTGTCAAAAACAGATCGCAATACATCCTCATAACGCGCAACACGTTGTAAACTTCGGAAAATTCCATTGCGTTTGCTCTGTAGCCGAGTCTGTCCGCGACGTCCAGCACATCGCTCATTTTGCCGTTGCTGTCAAAAACAAGCGCGTATGCGTACACGTCATACTCGTGGATCTTGTCGATCAGCTCCCTGCTCGCGATCATCGCTTCGTCGATGTCCAAAACGCCCTTTATCCTTATCGTCAACTCGTACGTGACGTTTTCTAAGGCGAGATCGCTTATGTCATAATCTCTCAGCTTCAAGGTTTTCGGCTCGAACGCGGACATATCCTCCGCCGTCATCTGCGTGCCGAACAAACTGTTGTACAGCCACAGCGACATATACGCCTCGTCGCCGTGCGCTTCAATACCCGCGCGCTCCGCGAGCGGCACATATCCGCCGAAGTTATCCGCCAACTTATGCCCGCTCTCATCAAAGATCTCCGCCCTCATAATCCTTGCGAACATACGGCTTTCGAGCGGATTTTCCGCGACCGACTTCACATAGTCGGGATTCAGCGAATACGCGATGTTAAACTTATTTTGCGCCGCATTCAAAAAATCCGCATACTCGCTCGACGACGTCAGCGCGTCCCTTTCGCGCTCGGTGACTTCGCCGTCCTTCCAGGCGTCCTTGAATTTTTCCGCAAGCGGCTCGAACTCTTTCTTGTACCCCGTTGAGATGACCGCGTTGACATAGTATCTCTCGTGTACGCGCTCCTTTCCCACAAAATTGTCATATGGGCGCTCGTCCTCGAGAGTCCCTTGCGTAAACGCTATACTGTCCGCAATATAGTCCGTGAGGATGACTCCGTATGGCTTGTCATACAGGTCTCCCGCCAGCACCTCGAAATCGCCGAAGAGCTTTTTCAGATAACTTTCGTCCGCCACAAGCACGCCCATCGCCGTCTCGGTGTAAAAATATCGATAAACTTCGTCGACGCTTGGCAAACCGCCGGCGTCCAAAGAGTAGACCATAACGGGGATCGACATATTGTACAGCTTGTACACATTGCCGTCATATCCCGCCTTTTCAAACTCTTGAATATCCTCGTCCGTCACTCTGACCTGCCTGTCCGTGAGCAGATTGCCCTCTATCTCCGATGGACAATAGCCCTTTTGCAAACTGAACACGCCATAGCGAGCGATGTCAAGTTGCATATATATTCCGTTGCCGTTGAAACCATACAAAATGACGCATATCGCAAACAGCGCCACAACAAACGCCGTAGCCACCGTCGTCGAAACAAAACTCGTACGCTTTGTGAATTTTGCGCCAAGCTCGATCATCCGCTTTGCGGACAGCCCTCTTTTGACGCGCTTTTTGTCTTTTTCCGCGTCCGTATCCGAAGCACTTTTTGTTGCCTCCGCGCCGGATAAATTTCCATTTGTCGCCTCGCCGGCGCATCCGTCGTCGGCAGTCATATCGTTTTCCGCGTCTATCGTTTCCAACTTTGCTGTATCGACAAACTCGCTCGCTCGGCGCAACTTTTTGCCACCCTCAGAGACTGCCCTGTTTATCTCATCCAATTGCGCGTCGGACAGCTCTCCCGACGGAAGATTTATAGTATCCCCCTCGACAAGCGCCTCGTGACCGCGCACGCGCGTAACGTCCCGCACGATCCTGCCGTCGCCAAGCTCTATTATCCTGTCCGCATAGCGCGTCGCGCTGAGTAGATTGTGCGACACCACCACGACCAATCTGTCCTTCGACAGGTCTTTGAGTGTCTCGATGATCTGCTCCGACGTCACGCTGTCCAAATTTCCCGTGGGTTCATCCGCAAGTATCAGCTTCGGCTCCTTGACGATCGCCCTTGCTATCGCCACTCTCTGCTGTTGTCCGCCGCTCAACTCCGCGGGATAGCGCCCTTCCACGCCATCAAGCCCTACCTGTCGGAGCGCCTTTTTCACTCTATCGTAGTCTTTTTTGCCGTTCAGCTCCAATGCGAGACTCACGTTGTCCGCGACCGTGAGCTTTTCCATCAAATGAAAATCCTGAAAAATAAATCCGAGACATCTCGCGCGGAATATGTCGGGGTCCCGCTCCTCTTCCGAAATTTCGTCTCCTTCAAAACGGATCGCGCCTTCCGTCGCTTCATCAAGCCCGCCTAGCAAGTTCAAAAGCGTTGATTTTCCGCTTCCGCTCTTGCCCACCACAAAAACAAGCCCATTGCTCGGCAAAGCGAAACTGACGCCGTCCAGCGCCGTAACCTCAAACTTTTCGGACTTATAAACTTTTTTCAGACCTTCAACAACTATCATACGTAAAATTTAGATGTCTATTTCTCCCTTTTAGAGGACGGGCGAATCGGATATCGTCAAGACTGCAAGACGTCGCCGCATATTGCGCGCTTTTGTTACAGCCCGAGCATTGACTTGAATTCTTCTTCGTCGATGATTTTTATCCCGAGTTTTTGCGCCTTTTCAAGTTTTGAACCCGCTTCATTGCCCGCAAGCACAAGATCCACTGTTTTGGACACCGAAGCCGCGACTTCGCCGCCCGCGCCTTCGATCAACGCGGTCGCCTCGCCCCTGCGATAGGTAGGCAAAGATCCCGTCAGCACGACGCGCATCCCGCTGAAAACGCCCTCGGCTTGCTTGGGCATTTCTATCTCAACGCCGCAGGCGAGCAAACCGTAAACATATTCTCTGTTTTTTTCGTCGGAGAAATATTGAGTGATGTTTTCGGCGAGGATATCGCCTATGCCGTCAACTTCAAGCAATTCTTCTTTTGTCGCGTTCATAATTCCGTCGAGGGTTTTGAAGCGCTTTTGTAGGTCGCGGGAAGTCTTTTTGCCTATGCCTTCTATGCCGATCGCAAACAAAAATCTGTCCAGCGTAGTCCTCTTGGATTTTTCAATTGAAGCGATTAGATTGCCGATTTTCTTCTCGCCAAAGCCTTCGAGCCCAAACATATCTTCCTCTGTAAGAGCAAGCAGACCTATCCCGTCCGTCACGTGACGTTCGTTGTACAAAAGTTCCGCCGTTTTCTCGGAAAATCCGTCTATATCCAAGGCGTCCTTTGAGGCAAAATGGTCAAGCTGAGAGATGATCTGCGGCGCGCAATGCTCGCCCGTGCAGTACAAAAACGCGCCGTTTTCCACAATCGGAGATCCGCAC
>CANQZE010000151.1 GCA_947628255.1 uncultured Clostridia bacterium
TGTATGTCGCGGTGCTGTTGTCGATGTAAAGCCTCGAAGCAGTGTTGTCCTCGGACGTCGATCTGCCAAACGAAAACGCGCTTGAGTTCGCGGAGTAGGTCGACCAACCTTCAAACTGCCCGTCCACAAGATTTTCGAATGTGCCGTTTGAAACAAGCTCCTGCCCTACCTCGCTGTCGGCTTTGTTGCAAGCTGCAAATGCGAAAAGTGCCAGCATAACGACCAGCACCGCCGCAATTATGGTTATGATTTTCTTTTTCATTGCCGCTTCCTTTGAAAACAAATCAGTTTTCCTTGAGCTTTGCCGCCTTGCCGGTCCTATTCTTGAGGTAATACAGCTTTGCGCGTCTGACCTTGCCGTGGCGCACGACCTTGATGCTTTCGATCTTGGGCGAATGGAGCGGGAACGTCCTCTCGACGCCGACGCCGAATGTGACGCGGCGGACGACGATCGTCTCGCGAATGCCGCCGTTCTTCTTTGCGATGACGACGCCTTCATAGGTCTGGATACGCTCTCTCGTACCCTCGATGACCTTGACGTTGACCTTGACCTGGTCGCCGATGGCGATGGCGGGCAGATCTGTTCTCATACCCTCTTTCTCGATTGTGTCGATGATGTTCATAATGACTTAACCTCCTATATTGCGGAATGTTCTTAACAGCCTCTCTGCCAGCGGAACATCCGAGTCACGCGTAATAATATATCATATATTTTTGTCTTAGACAAGCAAAATCACATATAAATTCCGCTTTTCTTTGCCATGAATTTTTGCATTTTGTATTTTGCGATCGCTTTGAAAGCCTATCCGCGCCGCACATTGCCTCTCACCATGGGCGGGGATATTTTGCGTCGTTTTCATTAAAGGCGTTTGGTATATGGTGGACTTCGTCCGAGGATATCTCAATTATATCAAATCGGGTCGGGCATCCCACTGAGCCGTGCGCCGATTGATAGCCCTTTGCCGCCTTAATATATCTGCCCGCTTTGTAGGGAGTCACCGCCTCCGCGCCGCTGCCGTAAGCGTCGCTCGCTCTTGACTTAACCTCGCAAAAAATCAGCGTGCGATCTCCGCGGCGCTTCCTTTTGAACAGCCTTCTGAAAAAATTTTCCGCTCCGCTCTCTTTGACGATATTTCCGTTGTCGTCAAGCCGACCTTCGCAGATTATGTCCACCTCGCAGTCTCCGTAGACCGCGTTGCGTTCGAGAATTTTGTAGCCCTGTTTTTCGAGGTATTCCGCGGCGAGCTGTTCGCCGATATTGCCTGTCGCGCGCGTATTCATTTCGCCATTATCCCCTTGATGAAACTCTGCCTGTGAAGCTCGCAGGGACCGAACTCTTTGAGAGCGGCGATGTGTTTCGCCGTGCCGTAGCCCACGTTGTGTTCGAAATCATATTGCGGGTATCGCTTTGCCATCTCGAGCATAAACGCGTCTCTCTTCACCTTCGCCAGAATGGAAGCGGCGGCGATAGAATAGCTCAGCGCGTCGCCGTGAACTATGCCGAAAGTCTTAAACGGAATGTCAAGTTTGAGAGCGTCCACAATCACGACGTCGGGCTGAACGGACAGGCTCATTATCGCCTCCTTCATACAAGCCTTTGTCGCCTCGAGGATGTTCATCTCGTCAATCTTTTTTTGATCGTAAGAACATATCGAATAGGAGATCGCCTTCTCCTTGATGACCGAAAAGAGCTTCTCTCTCTTGCCCTTGCTCACCTTTTTGGAGTCGTTCACACCCTCGATGAGGTCGTCGAGATCCATAATTACGGCGCAACAAGTCACGGGACCCGCGAGAGGTCCTCTGCCCACTTCGTCGACGCCGCAGATATACTTGTATCCGCGCGCTTTGAGCTCGTTTTCATAATACATCAATTCGCTTGCGTGCACCATAAATTTTACTCCCAATATGTCATATCCGCACTTTAATCGCCTCTTTTGTTCGCATAAAACGCGGAAATCTCAATTTTCATCCTAAAATTGCGGAGGCGCTTCCAAAGACAATTTGCCCAATTTTCCCTTGCGAAATTCGTCGATTATCATTCGCGCGGTGCGGTCGTAATCGGGATCTCCGCCCTTCGCCTTGTACCCTCTCGCCGCGGCGATCGCGTTGAAAATTTCAAGCGCGTATTTGCTCTCTTTTATCCCGTATCTGAGTTTGAAGCAATCGGGATACAGCTCCTTCACCTCGTCGATAAAGTCAAACGCCAGCTCGCTTTCGTCAAGCACGTCGTCCTTTATCGAGCCTATGTATGCGAGGTGATGCGCGACCTTCTGATCTTCGAATTTGCTCCACAGCGTGCCGGGAGTGTCCAAAAAATCCACCCCGTCCACTGACAGCCATTGCTTGCCGCGCGTCACTCCCGGGCGATCTCCCGTGACCGCCTTCGACTTTTTGATCATAGAGTTGATAATTGTGGATTTGCCGCTGTTCGGCACTCCGACGACCATTGCGCGCACGCCGATCTTTGCGCCCTTTTGAGCATATTTGTCTATCTTGTCCGCCATAAGTTGCTTGAGTCCGCTCACTATCTGCGAGCAGTCTCCGCTTGTCCCCACGGCTTTGACATAGGATTTGCCCTCGCGCTTGAACGCTTCACACCAATGCGAGACGTCGCTCGGCTCGACAAGATCGCACTTGTTGAAAACATACAGCGCTCTCTTTCCCGCGAGCATTTTTTCAAACACGGGATTTATGCAAGACGAAACCGCGCGCGCGTCTATGACATAGATGAGCGCGTCCACAAGGCGGAGGTTGTCCTCCATCATCCTTATCGCCTTGGTCATATGACCCGGGAACCACTGTATAATCATATTTTCTCCGATATGAAAAACGGCGGATATGTGCCGCTTTCAAGTCCTGTGTTTGCGTTTTTTCTTGGGCAGATATTTGCCGACGTCGACGCCGACGAGCAAGTCGGGACGGCGCGCCTCGGTGATCTCGAGAGATCTCTGCTCCCTCCACCGAGCGATATCCGAATGATTCCCTCCCAACAAAACCTTCGGGACGGACATTCCTCTGAACACTTCGGGGCGCGTGTAGTGCGGATATTCGAGCAATCCGTTTGAAAAACTCTCCTCTCCCGTGGACTCGTCCGATCCAAGCACGCCGTCGAGGTATCTCGCGACGCAATTTATCAGCACGAGCGCGGGCAGTTCTCCGCCCGTCAGCACGTAATCTCCGATCGAGATCTCCTCATCGATCGCGAGGTCTATGACGCGCTGATCCACGCCCTCATAGTCGCCGCAAACTAGCAAGA
>CANQZE010000152.1 GCA_947628255.1 uncultured Clostridia bacterium
TGGGCGCGCCCACGGACTACTTCGAGCAGGCGATCTCCATACGCGAGGGGGACGAGATAGATCGCAACGCGCTCGCGAGGCGGCTTGTGGACATCCAATATAAGCGCGCGGACCTCGATTTTATGCGTTCCACATTCCGTATGAGGGGGGATATCATCGACATTTTCCCCTCGACAAGCTCGGAAATCGCCATCCGCGTGGAGCTTTTCGGCGATACGGTGGACAGGATTTGCGAGATTGACGGAGTCACCTCCAAAGTCGTGAACGAGCTTGAACATACGCTCATCTTTCCCGCGACGCAGTACGTCATCAGCGGCGACAGAGAGGAGATCCTGCGCCGCATTATGCTCGACAAGCAGGAGAGAGTGAGATATTTTCAGGAGCGCGGCAAGCTCATCGAGGCGCAACGCATTGACGAACGCGTCAATTACGACGTCGAGATGATCCGCGAGGTGGGCTATTGCAGCGGGATCGAGAACTATTCGCGCTACTTCGACGGCAGACAGCCCGGGCAGGCGCCGTACACGCTGCTCGACTTCTTCCCGAAGGATTTTTTGATGTTTATCGACGAGAGCCATATGACCATCCCGCAGATACACGGGATGTACAACGGCGACCTCGCGCGCAAGCACAATCTTGTGGAGTACGGCTTCCGTCTGCCCAGCGCGTACGACAACAGACCCCTCAAATTCGAGGAATTCGACAGCCACATAAGACAGGTCGTGTGTATGTCCGCGACTCCCGCCAAGTACGAGCTGGACAGGGCGGACGACGTTGTGGAACAGATCATACGTCCGACGGGGCTTCTCGACCCCGAGATCGCCGTCAAACCCGTGCAGGGACAGGTGGACGACCTCCTGGACGAGATAAACAAGGTCGTGGAGCAGAAGGGCAGAGTGCTTGTCACTACGCTCACGAAAAAGATGGCGGAGAACCTCACGGACTATTTGAAGGAACTGAACGTCAAGGTCAAATATATGCACTCCGACATAGACACTCTCGAGAGGATGGAGATCGTCAAGGGCTTGCGCGAGGGCGATTTTGACGTGCTTGTGGGCATAAACCTGCTTCGCGAGGGGTTGGACCTGCCCGAAGTGCAACTCGTGGCAATTCTGGACGCCGACAAGGAAGGATTTTTGAGAAGCGAGAGCGCGCTCATCCAGACGATCGGCCGCGCCGCGAGAAACGACAAGGGAAGAGTTGTGATGTACGCGGACGTCGTCACGGACAGTATGCGCCGCGCAATTGACGAGACCAACCGCCGTCGCGCGCTTCAGGACGCGTACAACAAGGAAAACGGCATCACTCCGAGGACTGTCGTGAGCAAGATCAAAAACTCGTTGGAAATCACCAAAAAACAGGTCAAAAACGAGAGATTGAGCGCAAAGGACATCTCCAAGGAGATCGAACATCTCAAGGGTATGATGAAGGTGGCGAGCGAACAGCTCGATTTCGAGCGCGCAATACTGCTCCGCGACGAGATGAACGAGCTGAAGAGGCAATTGAAAAAACTGAGTTGACGCGCAGGACCTTTCCCGCGCGAATAGAGATATGGGTAAGCGAATCTAATGGACAAGATCATCATCAAAGGAGCAAGAGAAAACAACCTCAAAAACGTGGATCTCGAGATTCCGCGCGACAAGCTCATCGTGTTTACGGGGCTGAGCGGGAGCGGCAAATCCTCGCTTGCTTTCGACACCATTTTCGCCGAAGGACAGCGCAGATACGTCGAGAGCCTTTCGAGTTACGCGCGAATGTTTTTGGGGCAGATGCAAAAACCCGAGGTGGACTACATCGAGGGGCTTTCTCCCGCCGTCTCGATTGACCAAAAGACGACGTCGCACAATCCGCGCTCCACGGTGGGGACGGTTACGGAGATATACGACTATCTGCGCCTTCTGTTCGCGCGAATAGGGCATCCTCATTGCCCAAAATGCGGCAGACCCATCGAGAGGCAGACCGTGGATCAGATCTCGGACAGAATATTGGAGCATACGGGCGCAAAATTGCAACTGCTCGCTCCCATCGTGCGCGGCAGGAAGGGCGAATATCGCAAGGAACTCGAACAGCTCAAGCGCGCCGGATATGCGCGAGTGAGGGTGGACGGCTCAAACTACACGTTGGACGAGAAGATAGAGCTTGACAAAAACGTCAAACACAACATCTCCGTCGTCATTGACAGGATCGTCGTCAAAGAGGGCGTCGAGGCGAGGCTCGCGGAGGCGATCGAGACGGCGATAAAGCTGAGCGAAGGGCTGGTCATCGCGGATTTCGACGGCGAAGAGACGCTGTATTCCACGCGCTATGCCTGCCCCGATTGCGGGCTGTCCTTCGAGGAGCTGACGCCGAGGCTGTTTTCTTTCAACAATCCGTACGGCGCCTGCCCCGAGTGCAGCGGGTTGGGCTTCAAACAGGAGATAGATCCGAACTTGCTCATCGCGGATCCCGATAAGAGCATAAACGAGGGCGCGATAAAGGCGTCGGGTTGGCTTGTGGACACGTCGTCGATGGCGACGATGCAATTTGCCGCGCTTGCGGACGCCTATGGATTTTCGCTGGATACGCCCATCAAAAATCTGTCCAAAAAGGCGCTCGACATCATATTTTTCGGCAACGACGGGGAGCGCATTCCGATGTCCTACAACTCGCGCGGATTCAAGGGCTTTTATCAGGCGTCCTACGAGGGAATCGCGACAAACCTTATGCGCCGCTACAACGAGACGGACTCCGAACTGATCAAGACGGAGATCTCCAAATATATGAAGGAAGTGCCGTGTTCGGCTTGCCGCGGCAAGCGCCTCAAACCCGAAGCTCTCGCCGTCACGGTGGGCGGCGTCAACATCTTCGAGATGACTCAGATGTCGATCGGCGGGCTGAACAAGTTTTTGGGCGAACTCGAACTCACGCACACGGAACATCTCATCGCGGACAGGATACTCAAGGAAATTCGCGCCCGTTTGGATTTTTTGAACAACGTGGGCCTCGATTATCTCACGCTTTCGCGCTCGGCGGCGACGCTTTCGGGCGGAGAATCCCAGCGCATACGCCTCGCCACGCAGATAGGCAGCGGGCTGACGGGAGTGCTTTACATTTTGGACGAGCCCAGCATAGGTCTGCACCAAAAGGACAACGAGAGGCTGCTCTCTTCCCTCAAAAACCTGCGCGACATCGGC
>CANQZE010000153.1 GCA_947628255.1 uncultured Clostridia bacterium
CCGCGGGCTTGGGAGTGGGTTCAGGCTGTTTGGGTTCGACGATCTTCTCCACCTCGACGACTTTCTCGACTACCTTTTCAACGGGAACTTCGATCTGAACGATCTTTTCGACGGGAACTTGCACTTCGTAGCGATTGTCTATGGAAATGATCGTCTCGACAGGCTCGCCGACGGGAACGGGAACTTCAACCACTTTTTCCACCTCGACGATCTTCTCCTGTATCTGAGGTTCCGCAGGGGCGGGACCGCGCCTTTTCAGCTTGAGGGCTTCCCTCTTGCGGGCAAGTTCCTCATTGAGGCGCATCTGCTCTCCCGTAATGCCGTACTCTGCAAAGAAAGCGTCCTCCGTCCTGCTTTCGCGGGCGTCGGCGCGCTCCTTGGCGGCCTTGACGCCGTTCAGAATGATGACCAACAAAACCGCAACAACAGTGAGAAAAACCGCCGCAAGCACCAAAAGAGCCGCATAGCCCTCTATGGCACCCAGCTTGAAATCCTGCAAAGCACTTACAACAGAATATATCATAACTACCCCACTATTATACTACAGCAATCATATGTATCTTATCACACAATTGACATTTTGACAATAGCATTAACGAAAATTTTCAGCAATCTTAACAATTTACTTTTTGACGCAAAAAAACGTCGCAAAATTGTCGCAAGCGCGCGCTTGCGACATCATATCAGCGCCATCGCCGCACAGACGACGACGCAGGACGCCGTCGCGATCAGGCCTCCGCGCAGCTTATCCTTTCGAGGCGCCAGATTGAAATGCGAAAAGTAGACCGCGATAAGCAGATACGCCACGATCATAGGCACGGATATCTCGGGCAGAGCCAACGCGTTTACGCTGAGATCGCCCACCCAATTCACATAGTGTATGAACGGAAAGAGCGCGATCCTCATCACAAACAGCGGCTGAGTCCACGTCGTGACAAGCGAAAACGCCGTCAGCGCCAGCAACAACACATAGCAGACCATCACATACGGCACGAAGATCAGATTGGAAACAAGCTGAAACAGAGGGATATAGCCGATATAGTATGCCACAAACGGGAAGCTCATCAACGTCGCGGAGACGCTCACCGCGCTGAGTTCCACCACTTTCCTCCCGATATGCCGATTGGGACTCAGCTTGTCCACGACCCTCTGTCCCGCTTCGTTGACGCTCCTGTGGAAGAGGAAAATGCCGAGCATCGACGAGAATGAGAACAAAAATCCCGCCTCGAACAGCGCTGTAGGTCTGAATGACAGAATGAGTATCGCCGCGAGCGCCAATGCGGACAGATTGTCCCTCTTCTTGCCGAAGCCGGAGGCAAACGAGAACACGACGCTCATCACAAACGCTCTCAGCGCCGACGCGGCAAACGAGCATACCGCCGTGTACAAAAGTGTGAGCGCGGACACTATGAGCATACTCACCCACGGCTTGACTTTGAGCTTTCTCAGCACAAAATACAGCGCCGTGGACAACGTCGTGATGTGCAATCCGCTCACCGCAAGCACGTGAGCGAGACCGCTGAACTTGACGCTATCCTTGAGACCTTCTTCCATACCGAATTTGTCGCCGAGGATGAGAGCCGCGCAAATTGACGCGGAAGAATCGTCGAGGCGCTCATACAACATACTCTTGACGCGATGTTGCAAATTTTCGGGAAAAGACAGCTTTCCTTCCGCGGATTTTTCGATCTTATTTGCGAACACGCTGTAGACGACGCGGGAGGCGTATGCGCTCGCATATCTTACGTCGAAACGCTCGTGTTGTACGGATACGACGCTGCCGGCGATCTTGACGATGTCGCCCGCATTGAAATCGGGTTCGAACACGCCGCCGAAAGTGACTTTGCCGTCAAACTCCATACGCTCGCCGTCCACATAAAGATCCTTCACGTAAAATTGCATCTCTCCGTCCTCGACAACGATCATTCCCGAGACCGTAGCGGAGATGTCATACGAATAGTAGTACTTGTCAAAATGAGTCAGCGAATCATACGCCGCGTTGCTCGCGGTCAACGCCGAAAAGCCCACCAACAATGCGAGCGGGATATAAAAATATTTTCTTGAGGATGGAAAGACAAGCAACAAAACAAGCGCGATCGCACCCGCCGAAAGAGGCAACGCGATCCAAGCGAGAGCCTCGCCGTACAACGCTTCTCCGACAAGCACGCCGGCGACAAGGGAGAGGGCGGCGACAACCATCGGACGGTAATTGAAAATTCGTCTCGGTTTTGCTGCCATTCTCACCTCTTTCTTCACAATTTGACGTTTATCGTATTATTTTTGAGAAATCAACCTTTGTTTTTGTCAACATCTGCTCGTCGGCGTCCCCGTGATGACTATGTCGAATCGGAAGGTTTCCGCCGCTATTTCAAACCTGTCGCCTATCCCGACATTGTCGTCGAGAGTCAACTTCCCTATGGCGTCCACAGCCTCGCTCATAAGCTCCTTCGGTATGGGCTGAGACGTTTTGCAGGACGCGACCCCGCCGCTTGCAAGCCTCACGAGCGTAGTGACTGTGCGCACGGGACGCGTAAATTCCGCCTTGCCGTAGATCTCCCCTCTCTTGCAGGTGTTTCCGCTCACTTTGACTTCGTCGCCGACGCGCTCTATTGTGAGTCCGCACCCAAGCGGACACATAATGCAGATCGTATTCATCTTTCCAACCTCACCGAAATATCTCCCGTTATATCAGATCTTTCGATCTCGACGCTGCCCATCTCGCCGGGCGCGAGTACTTGAAATTTTTTGTTCAGAAGTTGTTTGTCTCCGCATTCCACGACAAGCCGCGCGCTCTTGTAGACATTGTCGACTCTGAAGAACAACTTCACCTTGCCCTCGCCTTTGCTCACGCGCTGGGGGAGAGCGTATCTCACTCCGTCGCTAGCAAAGACTTCCGCCTTTTCGACGCGCGGAAGTTCCCCTCTCGCGTAGCGCGCCGCCGCCCTGCCCGCGATCTCCGCCTCTTGCGAGACGTTGCTTGAGCTGTCCGCAGGCCGCATCGATGTCCGCCCCTCGCGATTCGCGGATCGTCGCCTCCACGCCGGCCCGCTGAAGTCGCTGTTGAATCGTTCGCACGCGCCCCTCGGTCGAGGGCCTGAGAGGGGAGTCCCTCATGGCGTTCAGCCGAATCAAATTC
>CANQZE010000154.1 GCA_947628255.1 uncultured Clostridia bacterium
ATCACATTCCTGCTCACCGCTCTCGTGCTGTTTGCCATCGTCAAGGCGATCAACACCGCCAAGGCAGGCGCGGCAAAGCTCAAGGAAGCCATTGAAAAAGATGAGGAAGCTCCCGCAGAGGGAACACCCGCAGAGGACGCCGCTCCCGCAGAGGACGCCGCTCCCGCAGAGGACGCCGCTCCCGCAGAGGAACCCGCTCCCGAGCTTGACAACGAGACGGTTGCCCTGCTCAAAGAGATCCGCGATCTTTTGAAGACTCAGCAGATCAAAGATACGACTCCCACCGACGCGGAGTGACAAAAACCGTTGAAAACTTTAGGAGGACGCTTTGCGTCCTCTTTATTTTATTGACAAACGCCCCGCTTTGTGGCAATATATTTTTATACGGTCAAAGAGAGATCGATATAGAGAGATAGAAATATGTTTTCGATTATTTTGTCAAGCGGACTTTCCGTGAACAATTTGGTAGGATGTCTGTTTTTGCTTGCGCTGGGCATCCTGCTTGTCGTCAAAGGCGGAGATTGGTTTGTCGACGCGGCAAGTTGGATCGCGGAAGTCAGCGGCATTCCCACGTTTATCATAGGCGCGACCATCGTCAGCCTTGCCACAACCCTGCCCGAGATCCTCGTCTCGAGCATAGCCGCCGCTCAAGGCAGCGCGGGGCTTGCCATCGGCAACGCGGTAGGCTCTGTCAACTGCAACATAGGGCTTATAATGGCGGTCTCGCTTCTGTTCATACCATCGCAATTCGACCGCAAAGATTATGCGGCAAAGATGGTGCTTTTGCTTGTTGCGATCTCCGTTCTCTGGGCGGTCAGCGCGACGGCGGACAAGGTCGTCAATTGGTGGGAAGCGCTCATTGTGCTTGCGATTTTCGTCGCATTTATGGTGGAAAATGTGTTGAGCGCCAAAAAACACGCCGCTCAGCTCGCCATTGAAGATCCCGTTGAGGAGCCTTCCCGCAGTGCGGGGAACGTCGCGGTCCTCTGCGCGTCGGACGGGCCCCTGTCCTATTATGCGGAGGCGCAGGATCGCAAAAAGATCACGCTCAAGCGCACGGGTATGGTGATAAAAAAGTCCGACATAGCGGTGAACATCGTCAAGTTTATCTTCGGCGCGGGTTGCATCGTGCTTGGCGCTCAACTGATGTGCGACAACGGCGCGCAGATCGCAACGCTCGCAAACGTTCCCGACGGCATCATAGGCGTGACGATCCTCGCAGTCGGGACTTCCCTTCCTGAGCTTGTCACGACGATCACGTCCATCGTCAAAAAGAAGGCGGATCTGTCCGTCGGCAACATAATCGGCGCCAACATCATAGACATTTCCCTGATTTTGCCTCTCTGCGCGTTGATAAGCGCGGGCAAATTCGGGGCGACGTTGCCCATCTCCTCGCAATCCGCGGTGCTTGACTTCCCCTTCTGCCTTATGGTTGCGGCGATGGCTCTGCTTCCCGCGCTGTTGATGGGGCGGTTCAAGCGTTGGCAGGGCGCGATATTGCTTGTCGGATATGTGACCTACGTGACGTTGCTTGTCCTCAACACGGTGCAAGTCGTCCACTTGTTCTGACGCGGGGATCGCAACTCCCACTTGCTTGCAAAAAAAAGAGAAATCCATCATACACAAAGGCAAATTTGCGCCGATCATCGCGCTTTACAACAAATTTGAGATATGTTATAATCTGTGTATAACATATCAAAGCGAGAGTTTTTATGGGAAAATTCGTTATCGCATACGACGTCGGCACGACAGGCCTCAAGACCTGTCTCTTTGAGATAGGAGAGAATATCAAAACCGTCGCGCAGTCGTCTCAAAGCTATCGGCTTTACGTTTTGGACGGCGGCGGCGCGGAGCAGGATCCCAACGAATGGTGGGAGGCTATGATCTTCACCACTCGTCGCGTGATCGAGCAAAGCGGGGTCGCTCCTGAAAATATCTCGGGCATATCCTTCTGTTCGCAGGCGCAGGGCTTTGTTCCCGTGGACAAAAACGGCGATTTTGTCCATCGCGCATTCAGCTATATGGACCAGCGCGCCACGCAGGAGATCAAGGAAGGGATTGCCCACGGGATCAAGATCGCGGGGGCAAACATTTTCAAGCTCATCCCCGCGCTCTCCCTCACGGGTGCCGCGCCCGTCAGCGTCAAGGATCCCGTATGGAAATACAATTGGCTCAAAAAGCACGAGCCGGAAAACTTCGAAAAAATGTACAAGTGGCTTGACGTCAAGGAGTATCTCATCGCTCGCCTCACGGGAGAATTTGTGATGACCTACGATTCCGCGTTCGGCACCCTGCTTTATGATTTCAAACGTCGTCGCTTCTCCAAAAAACTTTGCCGTATGTTCGGCGTGAATTTCGAGCATATGCCCCGCCTTATCGCTTCGACGGACTGCGCGGGCAGAGTGACCGAGAAGGCCGCAAAAGAACTGGGACTTGCGGTAGGCATACGCGTGTTCGGAGGCGGCATGGACGCAAGCCTCATAGGCGTCGGCGCGGGCGCGACAGAGGTCGGCGACACGCACATCTACAGCGGCACGTCGGGCTGGATAAGCACCGTGACAAACAGATCCGTCGTGGACGTGAACAATATGATCGCCGCGACAGTGGGCGCCGAGGATGGAAAGTTCAACTATTTTGCCGAGATGGAGACGTCCGGCAAGTGCTTCGAGTGGGTCAAGGATCACCTCGCATTGGACGAGATCGGCGTGTACAACGACATTTTGCGCGGACAGATCGCGGATTACGATCAAAAGGAATTGAACGTGTTCGACCATATGACCGCCCTCGCCGAGAAGGTCCCCGCGGGGAGCGACGGCGTCATTTTCACGCCCTGGTTGCACGGCAACCGTTGTCCTTTTGAGGATCCATACGCTCGCGGAATGTTCTTCAACATCAGTCTGGACACGGGCAAACCGGAGCTTATCCGAGCGGTGCTTGAGGGCATCTGCTATCACAAGCGCTGGATGCTCGAAGCGTCCGCAAAAAAAGTCAAGCCGTCCGGCACGATACGCTTTGTGGGCGGCGGCGCAAAGAACGCTTTCACCTGTCAAGTGCTTGCGGACATCACGGGTTGCGTTGTGGAGACTGTCGCGAATCCGCAAAACGTCGGCGCTGTAGGCGCGGCGATATGCGT
>CANQZE010000155.1 GCA_947628255.1 uncultured Clostridia bacterium
CCGTCGCGTCATTCGCCGCCTTCAGCGCCGCCGCCAACGTAGGATAGACCGTCTTTTTCGCGCCGTCCGTCACAAGGAAGCCCTCGGTGAACTCCCAATTGACTTGATAGATCGTATCAACATCCTCCGCAAGGGAGAAGTTGTCGCTCGTGCCGATTGTAAATTTGATAGGTTGTGACGCTATGATGCCTGTTTCGGGGATAGATGTCAAAGCCAACTTGTTATTTTCGAACGTGACCGCTCCACCATATTTGCTTTCTTCTTTGAGCGTAAGAGAAATGCCGTCCGTCAAAATAAAAGTCATAGGTTCGTCGACATCAACGGCGGTGCGAAGTTTCTCGGGATTGTGACGGATGTATGTTTCGAGAGAATCCGCGGAAATGATTGCTTTTTTGATGGTAAATTCGCCGCTGAACTCTCCCGTATAATTGGAATTTTCCTTCGCGGTCGCGGTGTATGTTGCCGCACCCGCATTGGTGTTGTCGGTGTATGTGATATCAAATTGTTCTGTGACATCCGTCTCCCCGTCTTTGATAATAACGGGCTTAATTTCATCACCGATATATACGAGATCATCTTGATTTTCTACGCTTGCGGCGCCATCTTCAAGATGTTTCTTCGCGATGGTAAAAGTTTGAGTCGCCGCACCGACATAACAATTGTTGCCCTCCACCGAAAGCGAAACGCTTGCCACGCCCGCATTGATGTTGTCTGAGTAAGTGATGATCCAATCTGCTCCATTGGGTTTTGGGACATCAAATCCGTTTATCTTCACGGACGTGACGTTTGGAGTATAAGGAACACCGCTATATGTAAATCCGTCGGCATTGTCCAAAGTCAAAGCGGCGTCTGCGAGATTTGCGACGATCCTGAATGTGAATTTCTTTTCACCCGTATAATTGCCCGAAAATTTCATTGTCGCGTGGTATTCTCCCGGGTTTATGCGTACATCTTCGTCATATGTAATCGTGTAATCAACGCCATATATCAATTCCCGAGTGTAATTCTCCGCCGTGAAAGAATAAGAATTTACGGTGCTGAACTTAAGCTCCTCCTCTTCTCCGGAGTACGGGATATCGGTTTGAACGGGAATTGCGCTGACAAGTCTCTCATCTTGAGGCTTAATGGTAAATTCGCCCTGTACGGTGAAATTGACATATGGTTCAACCCCTTTTACGCTAAAGCGCACTTGCCCCGCATTGACGTTGCTATCGATATATTCAACAGTATAACAAGGACGCTCAAGTTCTCCGCCTTGAACGTTGACGTGCAAATATGGCTCTATAAGTTGTTCCGAGTCCATATACACAATGTCGTAATAATCATATGATAGCGTCGGGTCGGATTCAAGGTCCATTATGGCATTGAAGGGTATCGTCTTTGCCGCCGAACCGTCAAAACATCCGCCCTTGGTAGGAGTTATTGTGGCATAACACAAACCGGGATACAAAACATAGAGATAGTCGACGGTGTAATTCTTTGGATCAATGCTTTTGCCTTTATAGGTCACGCGCACGGTTGGCGGAACAGGATCGGAGGATAAGTCGGTGAAATGGATATCGTCGACTTGTACGCTTGCTATATACAAAGAAACAGGTTTGATCGTCCAAACGACAGTACGTTTGGTTCTCGAACCGTCACGCCAACAATAACCTTGCGCAGGAGTGACGCTGAAGAAGTATGTGCCGGGATCTGTAGCGATATATCCGTCTCCCTCGAATTGGAGAAATCTCATATATTCTTTGAGTAACGGATGCATAATGGCTTCGCCGGTAAACTCCGTCGAATATACGGTTTGCGTGTAATCTTCCAAAGTACGATCCACTTCAACGCCAAAATTGAAGTGTCCCGTCGGCGTTGTGCCGACACCGTTTGGAGATATATAAAATTTTGTGGTGCCGCTAGCAGGATTTCCGTCGGGAGAAATGTACACATTGCCGGCAGAATCTCTGAACATCGTGGGAAAACCGTTTACGATATTCCATATATACACTTTTTCGGTTGCCGGACGATTTGGAGAAGGCGCAGTCAGATAGAAATCTCCTTGCTGAGCGCTTCTCCAGCTGACTTTGCTCAAGTGCCACATCGATTCCGATTCCCATCTGTAGATAACGTATTTTTCATTTCTACCTGTGACATGCTCAAGCGCATATTTGCCATATGCTGTATGGTCTGTGCCGCTTTGTCCCAAGGGATTGTTTATTTTTGTATTGCCAAGATAAACGTCGTTGACGGCGAGAACACCTGAAGAATCCGTAGGTATAACACAAATTATTGTGGATCCGAAAGTCCAAGATTGTTTGATAACATCAATATCTTCACCGACAATTTGCGTATCCGCATATGCCGTTCCGGGCGTCTCTCCGCCCACAAGCGCCGTCGTTGCGCATACCGCTATGCCCGCAACCAGCAACGCCGCAAGCAACACGATCATCAAAAGTTTGCCAAATCTCGAGATTCTTTGCATAACAACACTCCCAACATACAAACAGTCGCACTCCGCACAAAACATCAAAAAACTTTGCGGCTGAATATAAATTCTTTATATATGTTATCACTTTTGCGTCGCGACCGTCAACTTTCCGCGCCAACATATTTCACGATTTTTGCACAAAAACTCACGACGTATATCATTTTTTCGCGAAATCATCGCCAACATATTTCACATTCTTCCATACCGCCCTACACCGTATCTCACTTTTCACGCAAAACTCACTACGTTTTTGATATTTTGCGCATAACTTATGACGTATTCAACTTTTTTCACACAACCTAAGTCGCTCTTTCGTGATCCCCGCATTTCTCTCAAACTGACGTCGCGTTATTTTGTCCGCTGGGGACGGAGCAAAATGTCAAAATATGTCATTTTTGCTCCGTCCCCAAATGACAAAAACCTATCAAGGCGCCCCTTGGGGTCCCCGCAAAATCACTGTGTAATTTTGCGGGGTGATAACAAGGGGAGCTGTCCGCCGAATATAGGCGGACTGAGGGGATTGTCCAAGCATTTATCTTCCTGTCATTCTGAGCGTAGTCGAAGAATCCCCGTGTAATAACATTGTCATCCTGAGCCTGTCGAAGGATCCCCTT
>CANQZE010000156.1 GCA_947628255.1 uncultured Clostridia bacterium
AAAGCAATCCGATGTTCTGAAGTTTCTTTCCCGGAGGTTGCGCGAAGATGTCTATGCCCTGTTCAAGCACGTCGTCGGATTCGGACGCATTCAGCCTCAACTCGCCCTTGCCGCCTCCGAAAAGTTGTTGGAACACAACTTTGAAGTTCTCGTTGATCTGGTCGAACGCGGTCTTGAAACGGTCGCGCATCTCGTCGGTAAGTTCCGATATGATGTTGATGAGGTCGTCGTATGCCTTGACTATGTCGTCGCGGATGGCGATCTGTTCCGCAAGATGTTCCTCGGTCTGCCTGAGGTCCTCAAGCGCGAGTGGGTTGACTTCGCCGAGTTTTGCGATGGACCTCTTCAGTTCCGTTATCTCAGCGGGAGCCGCGTCCGCGTCGAAGCTCTCCTGCCTGAGTTCAAGCGAGGACGTGTAGGTCAGATCGTACTCTTCGAGGATGTGTTCCTGCTGATTGCGTATCTCGATGTCGACGTTGTCGAGCATTGCCTCGTCCCTTATCAATTTGCCGTTCAAGTCGTTCTTTGCCTCAAACAGCGAGGTCTTTTTCTCGTCGAGTTTTTTGATCTCGTCGGATATGGTGCGTTTGCGCTCGCTGAGAGCGGCGATCCCCGCTTCGAGTTCCTTTATGCGGGCGGCGTCCTTTTCGGACACGGCGACGCTCTCCGCTTGGGTGGCTATCGAAGAAAGCTCGCTCTGCCGCGATTTGAGTTGCGCGACCGCGTCGATCTTTTCCTCTTCAAGTTCGCTCCTCTGCCTCATATAGTGGGATATGTCGCCCTTCACGCGGTCCATCTCGCTGTTGAGCGAGGCGAGAGTAATGCGCATCTGCATCACTTCGTCTTGTAACTCCTGTCTTTCGGAGCGCTGACGCGAACCTTGCGAACGCGACTGTTCATACAGTGTGGAAAATTCCTCTTTTCTCTCCGCGGCGACCTTTTCAAGCTCGTCTATCGAGCTGATTTTCGCGTCGATATCCGCGACGATCGCCCTGATCTTCTCATATTCTTCCGCGGCTTCGCTTATCTCGGCGTTGAGGACCTCTGTCGTCTCGAAAGCCTGCTTCGATCTACTCTCGTTCAACCCGATGTCGACCTTGAGTTCGGACATCTCGGCGGAGATCTTCTCGAGGTTTTCGTCGCACTCTTTGATCTCGTCCTCTTTATCCGCAAGACGCGCGCGCATTGTGGCGATGTTGGATTTGACCTTCTCCAACGTAGCCTTCGCCGCCTCTATGATCTGTTCCTGCGCAAGCACGCTCTGAGCGCCGTTTCTTTTCGAGCCGCCCGTGATCTCGCCCGCGCGAGTGAATATCTCGCCCGCCAGCGTGACGATCCTGAACGCTTGATTATATTTGCGGAAGAGCAATTTCGCGTTGTCTAGATTGTTGACGATCACCGTCGATCCCAAAAGCGCTTTGACAAACGGTTCGAACTTCCTCTCATAGCTTATCAGATCGCTTGCAAGCCCGAGACAGCCCGGCTCTTTGAGTACGCCGAGCGAGGAGCCTTCCAGCGGGCGCGGACGGCACGCGTTGTAGGGACGGAATGTCACCCTGCCGTATCCTTTGCGCTTGAGATAATTGATGAGATCGCTCGCGTCGTGTTCGCTCTCGCACAGAATGTGTTGCATCGCCCCGCCCAGCGCGTAATCTATCGCGGTGACGTATTCCGCAGGCACTTTGATGACTTCCGCAAGCACGCCCCATATCTTGCCCGCCAACACGGGATCGCTCTTCGCGTCCTGCATCAGTCGCTTGACGGCTTCGGGATAGCTGCTGTATTGCTCCTTGACCTGGATCTGCAGATCGAGGTTGCCTTGCGCGAGACCAAGCCCGGAGTTGAGCTTGACGATGTCCTCTTCATACGCCTTTTTCGCCTCGAGAGCGTCGTTCTTTTGGGAGAGAGTCTCGTTGTATTGTTCGATCAGTTCGCGCATTCTCTCCTTCGACGCGGAAAGTTTTCCGTCGTAGATCGCAAGATCTGTATTTCCCGCTTCAAGTCTTTCCTTCTTGTCCTTGAGGGCGGCGGAGAGATTTTTCAAACGCTCGCTCTGTATGCCCTTTTCCGCCAGATATGACGAGTAGTTCGCCTTGAGTTCTCCAAGTTCCTCGATCATCTGCAGATATTCTCTGTTGCGGGTCTCGATGTCCTGCTCTCGGCCCTCGACGGACGCGGACAGCGACTTATATTTTTCCTCCAATTCCTTGGATCTTTCGGATTGTTTGAGAAATTCCGCAAATTTTTCTTCCTTTTTCTGCTCCGCCGCGGCGATGAGTTGATCCGTGACGACGATCTGATTGTCGATGGAATCTATCTCGCCGTTTATGCGCGCGACGTCGTGCTGTAGATTCGCGATGCGCTCTTTGACAAGCGCGGCGTCGCCCTCAACCTTTGTCGCGGCGATCTTGAGCGCGAGCAACTCCGCGTTCTGCTCGTCCTGCACGCGGTCTATTCCGCCCGAGAGCGTTATGCTGTCGTCATAGCGCTTCACGCACTCCCTGTATTCGACGTCCTTGCGTTCAAGCTCGTCTTTGACGGCGGCGATCCTGTCGAGGATGCGCTGTTTTATCGTCTGATTGTTTTCATAATTGTAGATGTACAGATTGACTTCGAGCGTCTTGAGTTCCTCTCTCAACGCAAAATATTTTTCCGCCGTTTCCGCCTGCTTTTTGAGGGGACCGAGACGCCTGTTTATCTCCGCGATGACCTCGTCGGCGGTCTGCATATTGAGCTTCGCCTTTTCCAACTTGCGCTCCGAATCAGTGCGCGAATTGCGAAAACCAGATATCTCTGCCGCCTCTTCGAAAATGTGCCTTCTCTCGTCGGGCTTTGCGGACATAATCTCGGCGACCTTGCCCTGTCCGATGATGGAATAGCCCTCCTTGCCGGCGCCCGTGTCGTTGAAAAGTTTTGTGATATCCTGCAATTTACAGCGATTGTTGTTGATGTAGTATTCGCTCCTGCCGCTCCTGTCCATCTTTCTGGTGACGGCGACTTCATCCAAGCCCAATCCCGGGAAAATGTGATTGTTGTCGTTGTTGAAAACGAGAGTGACCTCGCAGTACGAGAGGCTCTTGCGCTT
>CANQZE010000157.1 GCA_947628255.1 uncultured Clostridia bacterium
GCTTGTATGCCATATGGGCGACAATGACAAAGCCGTTTCCCGCACGAGCGAACAGCTGATAAACGCGCTCTCCGCTGAGGAACGCAAAGAAGTTTCCGCCGTCATCGACGGGCATAGCCACACCGTGGAGGACAAGACGGTTGCAGGGCGTTCCCGTCATTCAGACGGGAGTCAATTTCACAAATCTCGGCAAGCTCACTCTCACATTTGCTGACGGCAAGGATGGCGCGAGCGTAACTTGCGACGTCGAGGTGCTAGATTATGCCGCGGCAATGAGCTATACCCCGACTGAAGCGGGAGAGCAAAAGGCGGAGGAAGTGAAGGATAAGCTCGACGAGATCGAGCTTCAACAGGCAAAAATTTTGGACGAAGTCCTCTGCAAGCTGGATCATCCGCTTTTCGGCGGCTACGTCTGCTATAAATATGTGGAATCCCGCATTGTGGAGACGAGCTACGGCGACTTTGTGGCGGACGCCTTCAAATATTACGCCGAAAAATTCGCGGCGAACGAAAAACTGGACCTGCCAGTGGTGGCGGTTGAAAACGGAGGCGGCATTGCGCAGAGCCTGCCGACTTGGTATTACAACGGAACGGATGTGACAGTGGGCGACGTTTTGAGCGCGTTCAACCACGGTAATTTGGTAGAAGTTTTGAAAGTCTCTCCCGCAGAGTTGTTCGCGGCGATAGAGCAGGGACTTGTTATGACGGGGCAGGATGACGACGGACTGCTTTTGTGCGCAAAGCCCAGCGGATCTTTTTTGCAATGCAGCGGGTTCTCCTACACCTATGACCCTGCGGGCGAAGATGGCAAGAAAGTTACGGAAGTGAGGCTCGCTGACGGGACGACGCTCGACCGCAACGATGAAGAAAACCAATTGTTGCTTGCCACCAACAACTACGTTTCCGCTTCCTTTAAGAAGGGGGAGAAACTGGGCGAACTCGGCGGCGAGGACGTTCTCATAAAGGACTACATACTGTATCTCAGCGGGCAGAACGACGGCGTTCTCGACTACGATTGCAACTATGACCGCGTCAAAATCGCAAACGACAGATCTCCCGAAACTTACACGGTAAAGCTCGCCGTCAAGAAGGGCGCGGGGGCGGCGGCGCAACCGCAAATCAACAAAACCTACGCGCTTTTGATAGACGGAACAAAGGAAGTGCAAGTCACGACGGACGCCGAGGGATATATCACGCTCGAGCTTACAAAAGGCGCGCACTATCTGCGGCTATCAGTCGGGAGCAACTTCGTGTATGTGAACAACTACTCGGGTACGGGCGTCGAGGAAGGCGATTATACGAAGGACGGATATTATACGTTCGCGTTTTTGATTTCGGAAGAGGAATGAAAAACGGCGCGTTACGGCAAAATTTTGCATAAAGCAAATTGAGATCGCAGCTTGCAAACAATGATAAAGCCTTGATCGCGTTTGGAAGCAAAAGAAGTAAGGAAATATAGCAAATATTGGAGGAAACGACAATGGAAATATCAAAAAAATCGCAGGGCAACTCGCTTGAAATTGCACTTTCGGGCAGACTTGACACCACCACCGCTCCTCTTTTGGAAGCGGAACTTAAACGCAACATAGAAGGAGTGGAGGAGCTGTATTTCGACTTTGCCGCGCTCGAATATCTTTCGTCTGCGGGCCTTCGCGTGCTTTTGGCGGCTCAAAAAGTGATGAACAAACAGGGCAAAATGGTGATCCGCAACGTGAACGAAACGATAAGAGAAGTTTTTGAGATAACGGGCTTTTCGGAAATTCTCACAATAGAATAAAGTTAAAGGCGGCAAGTTATGAAAGAACTTACCATCGACGCTACGGTCGAAAATATTGAGAAAGTAACCGAGTTTGTCAACACGCAGCTCAATGAACACGGCTGTTCGCCCAAGGTGCAAACTCATATAGATATCGCCATCGACGAGCTGTTCGGAAATATCGCGGGCTATGCCTATAATCCCGACGTCGGTCCCGCTACCGTGCGAGTGGAACTCAAAGAAGCTCCCCTTGCCGTGTGCATCACGTTTATAGACCACGGCATACCTTTCGATCCCCTCAAAAAAGCGGATCCCAACATAAACCTGTCTGCGGAGGAGCGCAAGATAGGCGGTTTGGGCATTTATATGGCCAAAAAGTTTATGGACGACATCTCCTACGAATATAAAGACGGACAAAACATACTCACCATAATCAAAAAGATATAATTGAGGACGCGTTATGGAAGATCCCATTTTCAGAAAAAAGAGTTTGGACAAGTTGTCGTCGCCCGAACAACTCAACGATTACATAAAGGTGACCAATCCCGGCGTGTGGATAATCAAAACGACTACTTTAAGTCCCGATTTGGTAGAAATGATTTTGAGCTGATAGACGAGCCGACGCGCATTGGAGATGCGATCGCATACATAATGAAATACCTCGAAAAGTCCGGTGAAAAGATATTCTCATCAAAGGGTCTGCCGCAGTTTGTGATCTCGGACATCTTGGAAGATGACGTTGTGTGTCGTTACGGGCTTGAGGACAAGAAGCTGTTGCTCTTTGACGATTTCACGCTCATAGACGACGGGTGCGTCATAGGACAAGCACACGCCACGTTCCCAAATTCGATTTTTGGACGAAAATTTTGAGGCGTTTGACATCGCAAGTCCGACGGTGTAAGAATGTGCAAAATTGGGTTTATAAAATGCTTTGCAAAGCGCGTCAAGGAATTCGTCAAGGGCAGGGCATATGGCAATCATCTTGCGGCAGTCATACGAGACTCTCTTCGCGTCGGGTATCGCCTATTTGACATGTGTATTCCGCGACTGCAAATCCTAATCTTAAGACTGCTTAAGAATTGGGAGCAAATCTTAAGATTTCTCTAGAATTGACTTTTTAATGTAAAAATTGTTGCAAACTGTAAAAAATAGTTATATTATGGCGGTGATTAAAGGATATGTGGCGGGTTTTCACGCTTTACGGTCTGTTTGCAGGGTAAAAGTTGACAAATGAGCGCATATCCAAAATGGAGAAACACTTGATGATAAAGAAAGCGGACAAAGTTATGAACAAGGTGACTGCTCCTTCATATGCGGGGGGGG
>CANQZE010000158.1 GCA_947628255.1 uncultured Clostridia bacterium
GTTCGGCGCCAAATTCGCAAACGTGCAGGCGCACAGCGGGTCAAATGCGAATATGGCGGCATACTTTTGCTTGCTCCAACCCGGCGACGCCATATTGGGTATGTCGCTCAGCGCGGGTGGGCATCTTACGCACGGCGCAAAAGTGAGCTTCAGCGGGAAGATCTTCCGCTCATTCTCCTACGGAGTGGACGAAAACGGCTATATCGATTATGACGACGTGATGAGGATCGCAAAGGAAACGAGACCGCGCCTCATCGTAGCGGGTGCAAGCGCATATCCGCGCGTCATAGATTTCAAGAGATTCAGAGAGATCGCGGACGAGGTCGGCGCATATCTGATGGTGGATATGGCGCACATCGCGGGACTTGTGGCGACAGGATTGCATCCATCCCCGACGCCATATGCGGACATCGTAACTTCCACGACTCACAAGACGCTGAGAGGTCCGAGAGGCGGTTTGATTCTTACAAACGACGAGGAAATCGCAAAAAAACTTGACAAGACCATCTTCCCGGGCATACAGGGTGGTCCGCTTATGCACATTATCGCGGGCAAGGCGATCGCGTTCAAGGAGGCGCTCGGCGAGGATTTCAAACTCTATCAACAACAAATCGTGAAAAATGCCGCGGCTATGGCTTGCAGATTTTCAGAGCGCGGAGTCAAACTTGTCAGCGGCGGCACGGACAACCATCTTATGCTTGTAAATCTTCTCGGCACGGGCAGGAGCGGGAAGGAACTTGAGACAATGTTGGACGAGGCGCACATCACCGTCAACAAAAATTCCATTCCCAACGATCCCGCCAAGCCCTCGCTCACAAGCGGCATACGCATAGGAACTCCCGCCGTCACGACAAGAGGGATGAGAGAGGACGATATGACGATCATCGCGGATTGCGTCGCCGACATCATCGAGCGCGGAGAATCCGCCATCCCCTCCGCAAAGGAAAGGGCGATCGCGCTATGCAAGCGCTATCCTATATATGAAAACGACGTTTTGATGTAAAATTGTGCAAACGTCGTGAGTTTTGAAAAAAAATCGAGCGCTGATCGCGCTCTTTTTTTATGTGTTGAGAAAAGCTCGGCGGGGCGCGGCCACCGCGTGATACAGGATGTTTAAGGCGCTGATAAGCGCGTAACCGGCAAACGCTATGGGCGAAAATTTTTCTCCGTTCTCCAAGTCGGTGGATAGCTCTTCTTGCGTGCGGAAATTGCCGATGTTTTTCGCGGGGTCAAAAGGGGCTTTGCGAAGATCTGAACCCGGAGTGGGCGAGTTTTGACTGTCTTGGGCGCTCATTTTTTGATCGATCTCCTGATTTGACGAGTTTTTTGCGGTTGATTCCGGCTTTTTCAGCATATTCATCAACATAGGCATCAGCGCGGACATCGCGTCGCCGTTGCCCGACGGTTTTGCGCCCATCATTTCGAGTATGCCGCTCAGCGGACTCGCGGGCGCTTGCGGCTCTATTCCCGAGATTTCCACTTTTTGTCCTATTCCGTTCTCTTTGGCAAACGAAGATATGCTCGCGTTTTGTTCGCGCGCGGGTTCGCTTTTTGCGCCGCTTGTCGGCTTCCCCATAAGTTGCATCAGCGCCGAGAGCGCGTTCAGATCGAAATTCATACCGTCTCCTGTCACAAACATAATATGCCGTCATATATTGAATGTGACGGAGGAAAAATGAATTTTTGGGAAAACGGAAATCGAGGCTCCGACTCTCGCGGCGCAGGCACGACGTCGGGCGCGATGGGCGGACGATATGGGACGACAAACGCGGGCGGAGATCCGCGCGCATACGATAGGGATATCAACGAGGATCTAGCGCGGCGGCTCGCGGGGTTCGAGGGGAAGAGCGAGGAACAACTTATGGGCGAATTGCTCTCCTCGGTCGGCAGGATGAAAAGCGAAGGTTCCTTTGATCCCGCGGCGCTCGACAGGCTGTACGCAACCGCGTCGCAGTTTTTGTCTCAGGGGCAGCGCGAGCGTATGCGCGCGATAATCGATATGCTCAAGGGATGATGGATAAGTTTGACGAAAAGATCATAGAAAAATTGAAGGAGAGCGCAAAACTCGACGCGGGCGTCGTGGGCGTTCTGTCCGCCGAGCGCAAGATCAGCGCGCTTGTGAAGGTGCGCAACCCGCTGGAGATCGGACTGCTTGAAAAGCGTTTCGAAGTCACGCGGGTCTATCCTTTTATCCGTTCGGTCGGGATCTCCTGCGGGCTTGAGGACGCGATACGTTTGGAGCGTATGCAGGAAGTTGAGTACGTCTCGGCGCAGGGCAGAGCGTTTGCGCTTGGCGGCGCGGAAGAGGCGCGAGGCGCGGCGATTTCGGTTGCTTCGACAAGCGGTCTTGACGGACGAGGAGTCGGCATATGCGTGATGGACACCGGCGTGACCCCTCACAGCGACATCTCCATCCCGCGCGAGAGGATCGTGCATTTTGTGGATGTGATCGGAGGCGAAAGCGAGCCTTACGACGATAACGGCCACGGCACGTTTGTGGCCGGCGTTGCTTGCGGAAACGGAACGTTGTCGGGCGGCGAGATCGAGGGAGTCGCTCCGCGCGCGAATATAGTCGCTCTCAAGGCGATAGGGAAAAACGGCGAGAGCGGCGCTTTCAAAATTCTCGACGGAATGCAATGGCTGTTCGACAACTTCCGCACGTATGGCATAAAAGTGGTTTGTATGAGCTTCGGAGCCGAGCCGCAAAGTTATGCCGATCCGCTCAAAGCCGGCGCGGAAATGCTTGCGAGAAGCGGGTTGATAGTTGTCGCCGCGGCGGGGAACAGCGGACAGGACGGAGTGAAATCTCCTGCGATCAGCGACGAAGTTATCGCAGTCGGCGCAGTGGACCAAGATGACAAAGTCGCGCAATTCTCTTCAAGAGGGAATTATATGGGATCGGCGCGGCCCGACCTCTACGCTCCCGGCGTGAACGTGAAGGGGATCGAGGCGGGAGGCACCTACACGCTTATGAGCGGAACATCTGC
>CANQZE010000159.1 GCA_947628255.1 uncultured Clostridia bacterium
TGCGCACCATAGCCGCCTCGTCCTCAATGCTCTGGGAGCCGTAGATGAAGCTGACGCCGCCCTCTTTGGCGAGCGCGATCGCGAGCGTATCGTTGGACACGGATTGCATTATTGCGCTGACAAGCGGAATGTTGAGAGATATCGCGGGATACTCTCCCTTTTTGAACTTTGTGAGCGGAGTTTTCAAAGATACGTTGGCGGGGACGCAGTTCTCGTCGGTGTATCCCGGGATGAGAAGATATTCGCTGAATGTCCTTGACGGCTCGTCAAAATACTTTGCCATTTAAGCCTCCGAAATATATAAATTTTTTCTATGATACATTTTTTATGCGAAGGATGTCAACCGCCTGAGATATATTTCCAAACGAAAATTCTCGGTGCGCTTCCCGGATCACAGTCGGATGTTCTCCTCGGGAGCGCCTTCCAAAGAGGCGTCGTCGCGCGTCGAGACAAACTCTATGGTCTGGCTTATGTTTTGCTCTATGCCGTTGCGGGTCCTCTTCAAAGCGGGTCTGTCGAGAAGCACGGCGTTTGCCGCCTCCCACAGCGAGAACGTGCCGACGATGGACAGCACCTCGGCAAACAAAGGATTGTCCGCAACGACGGTTACGACAAAATACGCGATAAGCACAAGTATGCCGAATATCGTCAAAAACAGCGTCTTGCGGAAATTTGCCGCGAAATCCCACGTCACGTCGTAGGAGCGCATCGTATAGTGCTTGTGCATAAGGTTTTTGATTTCCTGCCGTTTGTCCTCGTCGACGTCGCCGTGAAAACGTATCTTGAGCGGGATCTTGGACGGAATTATGTTTGCCTGTTGGTCGATAAAATCGTAGATGTCGTTGTTCAGATCGAGGTTCTTCCCCGTGGACAGCGGATTGTAGAGGTCCTCCTCGGCGGGAAGTTTGACGTCGATCACGGCAAAACCGTCGCTCTCCATCACGTCCTCGGCGTATTTGACAAGCTCTCTCATCCTATCCTTGTTTTTTGACATAGCCGCCTTGAACACGCTTGTGGATTTTGCATATGCAATTGAAGCGTAGATTGCATATATTTTAGCAAACGCGCGCGAGAAAGTCAACTCGGACGCGCTTCCCGCAAAAATTCTCTCTTGGAAAAACGCCGCTATTGACAAGCGGGTCGCAAGGTATTAGACTGAAATTGCAGATCCGAAAAAAGGTTGAAGGCAATGGCAAAGATCAAAAACGTTTCCGGCAAGCAAAAGAGCGCAAAAAAGGCGCTGATCATCGTTTTCGCCGCGCTGATCTCGGCGATATTTTTGCTGTATTGCATTCCGCTCTTCGCCGTGCTGTCGGGGCGCCGCTCGCGCGTGGTCGGGGAGCCGCAGGTGATGGTGATCTTCGGCTATAAACTTGACGGGGACGAAGTTCCGCCCCTCCTCAAAAGCAGGCTGGATGTCGCAAAGACCTACCTTGACGAGCATCCGGACGTCGTCGCGATCCTCAGCGGCGGCGCAGAAGGCAAAACGTCGGAAGCGCAACGGATGTTTGAATATCTGCGCGAGCGCGGCGTCGACGAAAACAGATTGATCAAAGAGGAGCGCTCCGCAACCACCGCTCAAAACATCCGCTTTTCGCTCGATTTGATAAAGGAAAAAAACCTCGACGCGTCAAAGGGGATACTGCTTGTGTCCAACGAGTTCCACCTCTACCGCATCAAAATGTTGTTGCGGCGGGCGGACGCGGACATCGCCGCGAGTACGCTTGCCGCGCCCTCCGTCCCCGCGTCCGACAAGGCGATGATGTATTTGCGCGAACCCTTCGCCCTGCTCTACGATTTTCTCTTTGCAAAAGTCTGACGCAAATATTTTGAATTTTTTGCGTTGGCGTTGACTTGTTCTTATGACAAATGCGAGTTTTTCAATCAAAAACCATAAGACTCTCCATAGAGCATTCGCAATTTTATTGCGATCAAAGTCCGTATTTTTTTTAGGCGCAAAACAACTGTCGTGAAGCAATCGGACAATTCGCAAAGTTTCAAAGTGAGAGAATTTTTGCAATCTTAAAAAACAACAGACGGCTGTCGCCCTCAAATAAAAAACCGCGATAGCTTGCAAGTACGGCGTTACGATCATATTTTTTGTTTGACTTTGATACATAATTTTGTTTGAGTTTTGACAATATTCGCTTTTTTGTGCTGTGCCTAAGCTTTTGGACAACTTTGCCGCTACCGGAATAAAAAAATCGCCATCCCAAAAATTCTATGCCGTTTTTGACTGCTATTATTTGAGATTTATAGTTGAGTTCGAGTTTGAAATCGCCTATGCGATCGCGCACGGTTTCAATGCATAATCTCGCAGTTTGCTTGTCTGCGACAAGCAAGATCATATCGTCCATATAACGCAAATAATGTTTTATCCTCAGATTTTCTTTGATCAATCTATCGATTTTGTCAAGATACAGAAGCGCAAAACATTGGCTTGATTGATTGCCCATAGGCAAGCCTCTGCCCAATGAAAAGTTGTAACTGTCGATAATGACGTCAAGAAGCCATCTTATATTTTCATCGGAAACGATGGCGTACAATTTCTGTTTCAAAACCTCGTGATCGATGTTGTTGAAATACTTTTTGATATCAAGTTTGACAAAATAACCTCTGCCACCGCACTTGCGATAGTGATTGACCATAAATTGCTTCAGCCGTGCAATCGCAAAACCGCTACCTTTCCTCTTGCGGCAGGCTACATTGTCATATATAAGACGCTTTTCAAGAAGCGGCATAAGAAAGTTGTCGCAAAGCGTGTGCTGAACAATCCTGTCTCTGTACGATATCGCCTGGATCTCCCTTTCTTTGGGGTCATAGATCATAAACATATGATAGCCGCTTGGCTTATATTTTTTATATTTCAAATCATAATGCAATTGCCACAGATTTTTTGAAAGTTCCGCTTCAAACAGAATGACTTCTCTCTTGTGTCTTTTGCCAAGCCGCGCGACTCTGTGCGCTTTGTACAAATTTTCACAAC
>CANQZE010000160.1 GCA_947628255.1 uncultured Clostridia bacterium
ATGCGCAATAGGGGCTACAATGATACCGACGATGAAAATTCGGAGGTAAAAATGAAGTATAAAATTTGGTTGGACAAATGGCTGGAAAATTGCGTAAAGCCGTTTGTCAAGGAGAGGACGTATTGCAAGTATAGGATGATAGTTTCGCGGCATATCTCGCCTGCGCTGGGTGAGTATGAGTTGGAAGAGTTGTCCGCCATAGTGTTGCAGGAGTTTGTGTCGGGTCTGCTTGGAAAGCTATCACCTTGCACGGTTAACGGCATAATAACTCCTCTAAAAGCGTCCCTCAAACAGGCGGTGCAGATGGGTGTGACGAAGGCTCAATATGCAGACGGTATTCTGCATCCAAAGCAGGCGGAAAGAAGAATATATTGCTTTTCCATAGACGAACAGCGCAGGATCGAGGAATATGTCAAAAGGGGCAAAACGCAGTGGCTTGGCATACTTGTTTGCCTATATACGGGCTTACGAATCGGCGAGCTTATGGCCCTAACGTCGGACGATGTGGATATACATACAATGCAAATATCCGTGAACAAGTCCTGTTATGACAGTTGGGAGGACGGACTGTATTTCAAACGTTTAGATACACCAAAAACGCCATCCTCAAAGCGAGTTATCCCAATTCCGCGTTCACTTGTGCCATATCTCAAGAGGTTGAAAAAGGAGTGCAAGAGCGATTATCTCATTTGCAATAAAGGTGGGGACATCTCGGTGCGGGCGTACCAGCGGAGCTTTGAGTTGATGCTCAATCATCTCGGCATAGCGCACAAGGGATTCCACAGCTTGCGACACACTTTTGCTACGAGGGCGCTAGAGTGCGGAATGGACGTAAAAACGCTGTCCGAGATACTTGGACACAAGAGCGTGAATATCACGCTGAACCGCTATGCGCACAGCCTCGACGAACACAAAGTCGCAATGATGAACAAATTGGGCAAATTGCTTCAATGATTACACTGAACAGTGGCAAATCTGACATTTCATCGCACAAAGAAAAAGTACACGGAATAACATAATCCGTGTACAATTTTCCTTCTAAATTTTACCACTTTCAACAGAAATGTCAACTACCTAGATTATATATTATTACATATCTTACCAGTGTTTTCCTGCAAAACGGCAAACTCCGTACACGGATTATGTTATTCCGTGAACAAACCAAAAAACAATGTACACAAATGTAAGGAGCCTTGCTATGAAAAAGAACCTGTTGAAGTTATTGATTGTCGCAATGTTCGCTGTTGTTCTGACGGCGGCGCTTGTTGCCTGCAATGGCACGACAATTCAAAAAGTTGATTTCACGATCACGTTTGACGTTGACGGCGCAAACTATTTTGAGATCAAGACTCAGGGCAGCGAAGTATTAAAGATGCCCGACAATCCCACCAAAGAAAATTATATCTTTGACGGTTGGTTCTGGGATAAGGACGAATGGCAGAGACCGTTCACCGCAAGCTCGCTGGCAAACGAACCGCTCACCGACAATCTGACGGTATATGCCAAGTGGACTGAAGTGGAGTTGACGCAAAAGATATTCACGGTCAGCTTCAACTCTATGGGCGGCACCGCCGTCGATCCCGTCAAGGTGCAATACGGCAAATTGCTGACTGCGCCCGAACGTCCCACAAAACTCGGATATGCCCTGGTTGGATGGTACAAGGAAGCGGATTTCTCCACAAAGTGGGATTTCAATCTTGACAAAGTGACTGAGGATCTCACGCTTTACGCAAAATGGGTGGATGAGAGCGACGCCACGGGTTGCGACATCTTGAGCGCAACAGACTTTGAAAAGGACGGCTATACATATTCTATCAAAGTTGCGAACTCGCAGGAGCATTTTGTCCTGTCGCAGGCTATTACGGTAAGCCCATATGCGGAGTGGACGGTGACAAGCGACCTCGCGGGCAAAGATGTCATCCCTTCCGCGACAGTCGATCTGAAGGTTGGCGACAACACATTCTACATCAACGTCGTATCGGGTACGGGTTCGAACAAAAAACAATACACCATCAAGATACGCCGTCGCGAGACATACACTGTCACCTATCAATTCGGCAACGGACAAAACGAAGTCAAAGTCTCCGTGGAGGAGGACGGCAAACCGGAAAACAAAACTCCCGACGCAAGGCAGGGTTATACATTTGAAGGTTGGCAAGCAGGCAACAAGATGTGGGATTTCGAATCGGACATTGTGACCGGTCCCATCACTCTTGTCGCAAAGTGGAGCGCAAATGAATACGACGTTGCGCTCGACAGCCGTGAAGGGAGCGCTGTCGCGGGACAGCACGTGAAGTATGACAATACATATGAATTCCCCGTTTCCTCAAAGACGGGATATACATTCCTTGGCTGGGAGACGGCGGACGGAACTCTTATGACAAATGCGCAGGGCAAAGGCCTTGACGTCTGGAAAAGCACAAATGAAAACGTCACACTTTATGCAAAGTGGCAGCTCAAAACCTACACGATCACCTATCACGGAGTGACCGATCACGGCGCGATAAAGAACGAGCTTGTGCATAGCAATCCCGCGCAATATACGGTAGAGCTTGCGGATATCGCATTGAGCGCTCCGGCAAGCGCGGGATATGCGTTTGCGGAGTGGTATGAAGACGCCGCATTGCGCACGCCCATCACGACTGTGGATACGGCAAGGGCGGAAAACCTCGATCTGTACGCGAAATTCACGCTTGTGACATACACGGCAAAATTCTACAACGGAACCGAACAAATTGGCGATGATGTCACATTCAATGTCGAAACTGAGTCTCTCGAAGAGCCAAGCGTTCCCGACAAGACAGGCTACGATGGCAAGTGGGCGGATTATACCATCGGCGCGCAGAACCTCACCATCAACGCCGAGTATACGGCGATAGTTTACGACATCGAATATCTCGAGACGAAAGGCTGTGCGTGAGGAAAGTCCGGGCTCCACAGGGCAAGGATAAC
>CANQZE010000161.1 GCA_947628255.1 uncultured Clostridia bacterium
GATGATCAAAAATCGGTTTATGTTGTTGTCAGAGATAACTCATAATGTCGTTCAAATCAAAGTTTTCGACTCCGCCATCGTCAAAAGGAACGATTTTGTCCAATTCCTCACTATGCGCCGACAAGTTATTACTTACGATTTCCTGAAAACTTTCTGAAATATACCATTGCAGATCAAGGCCTATCGAAGCTTCGTCGAAGCGTGGATTTTCAAGCAGTTCGTCGCCTTGAGAAAAATCGTGCAAAAGTAGGTACAGATATTCTTAGATGTTATTGTACTTGTTTATGTCGAGTTTATGATATAATTTTTACTACAATAACGTTAAAGTTGAGGAGACAAACAAAAAAATGAAACCTACAATAGTTTTATAAGTTAAATGTATCAAGTCTTTTGACTTATGTCAAGACTTTTGACTTAAAATGGGCGAAAATATTTCTATGATCTACAGTGAAATAATCAGAGATATTATGCTTGAAAACGGGCTGTCGCAGGAGGAACTCGCCGCCGTGTTGGGCGTGCATCAGACGACGGTCGGGCAGTGGTTGCTCGGCAAGAAAAAGCCCGGGTTCGACAGCATATTGTCAATATACAAGCATTTTGGCGTGACTCCCAACGATCTGTTTGGGATAGGGAATTGAAACAGCGGCATTTTTCCACCATACATTTTACGCTTGCAAATTCGTTGACGGCAACGCATATAAAGACACGTAAGCCCTTGCGCTCTGTTTGAGTCCGATTTCCATTTTGCTACGCCCAAAAACCCCGATATTTTTGCCGATTTCAATTGACAAATGCGCCCATCGCGCAATGTTTGTCGCGAAATTTATTTATCGCTTGTGTATACGGCGATTTTATGATACAATATCTACGATATTCAGGCGCACAAACGCTTGGGGGCGCATACAATTTATACCGTTGCGGTCCTGCCGCAAAAGGAGGGTATAATGTCTGTCAAAAAAGCTATAATTCCGTGCGCGGGTTTCGGGACCCGCTTTTTGCCGCTTACAAAGGTGATGCCCAAGGAGCTTTTGCCCATCGTGGACACGCCCGCGCTCTCATACATACTTGACGAGGCGAGAGAGAGCGGCATCGAGGAAGCGATGATCGTCCTCTCCCCGCAAAAGCAATACGTCAAGCAACTTTTCGAGCATAACGCCGCTCTGGACGCGCAACTCGAGGCGCAGGGGAAGAGCGCGGCTTTGGCTCTCGCAAACAAGGATTTCGGGATGAAGATATCCTTTGTCACCCAAAAGGAGATGAAGGGCAACGGCAGGGCAATCGCGCTTTGCAAGAAGTTTGCGGCGGGAGCGCCGGTCGCGGTGCTTTTCGGCGACGACATTATGTATACGGGAGAAGGGACTCCCGTCACCAAGCAGCTCATCGACGCCTACGAGCTGACAGGCGCGACGATTGTCGGTTGTCAGCGGACCTCGGAGGAAGTTGCGCGCAAATGCGGCGTGATGATATCGGGAGAGCGGATAAGCGACTGCGTCACACGCGTGAAGGGCGTCGTCGAAAAACCCGAAGGCGCGCTGCCCGGGCAACTTGTCTCGCTGGGGCGCTTTGTTCTTACGCCTGACATCTATGGCGCCGTGGAGCGCACTCAAGAGAGGCACGGTGAAGTCTATCTCACCGACGTCATCAACACGCTCGCAACGGAGGGTATGAGCGTATGCGCCTGCGAGTTTGTCGGGAGGCGATATGACATAGGCGACAAGCAGGGATATCTTGAGGCGACGGTGGAATACGCGCTCCGCGACAAGGAGTTGGGCGCAGGATTTTTGCAATACGTCAAATCGCTCAATGAGCAGTTGAACGATATTATCTGACATGATAAACGTCGGATATTGAAAAATACGCGAATTTTTGTCGCCGCTCGCAAGCGGCGGCGCGGAGAGCTATGAGGCTTTGCGACATTTGCCGAAGAGAGGCGGCGACGCGCGTCGAGACAGTGGTGGAAAACGGCGTCGCGACCCAATATGCCTTTTGCGACGCGTGCTACGGGCGCGCCGTTTCGGCAGGTCTTGATCCCATATCCGTCGCAAAAGAGAGGCTTGCCCGCGTCGGATCGGAATGCCCGTCCTGCGGCTACAGCGCGGAGGAGTTCAAGCGGAGCTATCTGTTTGGATGTCCCGACTGCTATCGCAATATGAGCGGCGTCGCGGACGCCGAACTCAGAAGGCTGAGGAGCGGCGCTGTCGGCGAGGTCCCCGCCTTTGGACGCTTGAGGGACGAGGACAGGGAAATTTTCAAAGATTACGCGACGTCCTCCCGCGTGCGGCTTGCGCGCAACGTCGAGGGATTGCCCTTTCCGAGATGGCTTGCTGAGTTGGCGGAAAGAGGCTCCACGGGAGAGCGTACGGCGGAAAAATTCGCCTCGCTGATCAGAGGCGCCGTTATGGCGGCGAAAGGCGTGTTTGACGCTCAAGCCTACGAGATGGGCGAACTTGACGAGCTGAAAAAGAAGATGCTTGTCGAAAGGCACGTCATCTCCCTCCCCTTGGCGGAGAGCGAGATCGGCGCGGTGATAATCGAAAAGGGCGAAAATTCCGAAATATCCATAATGCTCAACGAGGAAGATCACGTACGCGAGCAGTGCGTGCGCAAAGGGTTCGACCTCGAGGGCGCCTACAGGAGGCTGAAGAGATACGACGACAATCTGCGAGCGCTCCTTCCCATAGCTCGCAGTGAAAAGTGGGGATATCTCACCGCTTGCCCGACAAACGTCGGCACGGGGATGCGCGCTTCGGTGATGGCGTTTTTGCCCGCGCTCGGCGCTCTGAGAGAGAGGGACGGCGCCTTCGACGCGCTGAAGCGCAAGTACGGTATCACCGTGAGAGGATATTTCGGGGAGGGGACCGCTTCGGCATACGATATGTATCAGGTGAGCAACGCGGATTCGGCGCTTTGCGACGAGGCAAGCACCGTGAGGCTTG
>CANQZE010000162.1 GCA_947628255.1 uncultured Clostridia bacterium
AAAGCGAAAACGTCTCGAGCGCGGCGATCGTCATTGACAACGCTTCGGGAGATGTGATCGCGCTCTCCTCAACTTATCCATACGATATTCTGAGACAGACAGGCTCTGTTTTGAAGCCGCTCGCCGTATACGCGCCCGCGCTGGATATGCACTCCGTCTCGCTCGCGACTCCCATCAAGGACGAGAAAGTGGATTTCAACGGGTTCTCTCCCGAAAATTTTAACGGCAAATACTATGGCGATACAACTATAGAAGAGGCAATAAAGAGATCGATGAACAGCGTGAGCGTGAAAGTGCTTGACTATATCGGCGTGGACGCGAGCGCACAATATCTGAAAAAATTCGGGATATCCGCGTCGGAATCCGACAAGAACTATGCGCTTGCGCTCGGCGCGCTCAGCGCGAGTCCGGTGAGAGTCGCAATGGCGTACAGCGCTCTTGCGAGAGGCGGAAACGTGATCGAACCAAACTTTGTGAAATACGTCGTACTTGACGGAGAAAAGACGTCCGTAAACGCAACTTACACATCCGCAGTCTCTCCCGCCACCGCCGCGATTATGACCTCAGCGCTCATCAATACCGTCGAGGACGGCACTGCGCGCACGCTTGCAAGCCTTCCCTTTGCCGTCGCCGCAAAGACGGGAACGGTCGAAAAGGACGGACAATCAAACAGCGACGGATGGATCGCCGGCTACAACAAGGACTGCACCGTGGTCGTATGGCACGGCAGCGACAGCGGAATGACGGAAAGAGGCGGCGGCTATCCCGCAATGCACGCAAAGGCGATATGGCAAGATCTGCAATCTCGCTTCGACTTCGAAAAACAGATCGAGATAGGCGACGGAGCAATCGGATTGGATGTGGACAGCTACTCCACTCAAAAACTGAAAAAAGTTGTGTTGGCAAGCAAAAATACGCCTATAGAATACCGAAAAACCCAATATTTCGATATCAGATATATGCCCGACTCGACGGAGGGATTGTTTGAAAACGTGTCGCCGTGTCCTCTCTCTCTCAAAGTTTACGAGGGACACGTCGAGCTGAATTTCGACGCCCTGCCCATATACAGATATATGCTGTTCAGGACCGACGTCTTTGGCAAAGCGTTGATATATTCCGCAAAAGGCGTGGACGGAGAAGTGAGCTTGTCGGACGTCCCGATCGGTTTCGGCGACGCGGTGAATTATGAGCTTGTGTGCGCGCTCGGCGAGAACGCGGACATCAGCGCCACAACTTCCAAAAGTGTATTTTTCGAGCCGGGATACACGGACAGACTCCGTTTGAACTCGCCGCTCCTCGCCTGATTGAAAAAGCGGAGCAATTGCCCCGCCTCATTTTATCATTTCAAGATAGCCGAGCGCTTCGAATCCCGCCTTTTTGTACGCTCGATATGCGGCGGCATTGGATTGTTCAAGCTCCAATCTGAAGAGTGCGGACGGAAATTTTTTCTCTAAAAAGTCAAAAAATTCACCCGCAAGCCCTCTGCCACGATATTCCGACTTCAGATAGATGTCCTCGATCCACACGCATTGCTTTCCGAACTCGGTGGAAAAACTCTTTGCGATCATAGCGTATCCGATCGTCTCGTCGACTTCCTCAAAGACGAATCCCTCGAGGTACGGGCAATCCCCGACGCACGCCCGTACGTCCTTTGCAAAAATCTCTTCCGACCCGTTTGTCGCAACAGCTGGCGAGCTGTAAAAAGTTCGCATCATAGCGATCACTGCGTCGGCGTCCTCGCATCTCATCGATCTTATTTTCATATGCTGTTTGAATTTCGATATCCTAAACGATTATTTTGCTTTATATCACTTCGATGTTGTTCAACGCTTCTTCGACAAGCGCGTCAATATTGAGCGCCTGTTCGGCTTGTTCAACGCGTTCGAGGCGAGGCTTGATCGCGGGATTTTTCGGCAAGAAAACCGTGCAACAATCCTCATACGGCTCGATCGAAACGTCATATGTCCCGATCTTCTTTGCGATGTCCATCGTCTCTTCCTTGTCAAAAGCGATGAGCGGTCTGAAGATGGGCAACCCCGCGCAACTCTCCGTAGAAGTCATACTCTCCACCGTCTGAGACGCGACCTGACCAAGGCTCTCCCCCGTCACGATGGCTTTGCAATCCTGTTGCTCTGCTAGTCTTGTCGCGACGCGCATCATAAAGCGCCGCATTATCGTGATCATAAATTCCGCGGGACAATGCTCGTGTATGGCAAGTTGTATGTTTGTGAAAGGCACGACGATCAGCTTCATTCGCGTCGTATAGCTCTCGACAATGTCTCTGAGCCGCTTCACCTTTTGCTTTGCGAGTTCGGACGTGTACGGCGGAGAGGCGAAATGCACTGCGACAAGTTTCATCCCCCGCTTCGCCATCATATACGCCGCAACTGGAGAGTCTATGCCGCCCGACAACAGCAAAAGTCCTTTGCTTGAGCATCCGACGGGCAAGCCGCCCGCGCCCGCGATGACTTTGCAATAGACAAAAGCAAAACCCGTCTCCCTTATGTCCACCTCGAAATCGTAATCATATTTTTTGAGATCGACTTTGAAGGACGTGTTGCGAAGTATTGTCCCTGCCAGCTCCGCCGCAATCTCGTACGAAGGCATATTGATGCGCTTGTCCGCCCTTGTGACGGTCACGCGGAAAGTGGGATCTTTGAGCGTGTTTTCCTCTTCAAGTTCGACGGCGAGAGGTTTCAAAGCGTCTTTTACAGCTTGAAAATTGTTTTCCGCGTCGCTTGGAGTCTTGACGGCTACGGACAGCGAATGTATGCCGAAGATCTTCGTCAGCCTGTCAACGATCTCCGCCTCTCGCATCTCGTCATAGTCCTCGACGCCGTAGCGCGCCTGCGAACGAT
>CANQZE010000163.1 GCA_947628255.1 uncultured Clostridia bacterium
CGGGCGTGGGCAAGACGGAACTCGCCAAGACGCTTGCGGCGTACCTGTTTGACGACGAGCGCAACATCGTGCGCATAGATATGACGGAGTATATGGAAAAATTCAGCGTGTCGAGGCTCATCGGCGCGCCTCCGGGATACGTGGGCTACGACGAGGGCGGCCAGCTGACCGAAGCCGTGCGCCGCAAGCCCTACTCCGTGGTGCTGTTCGACGAGATAGAAAAGGCGCATCCCGACGTATTCAACATCCTGCTTCAAGTGCTCGACGACGGCAGGATAACGGACAGCCAAGGGCGCACGGTCAACTTCAAAAATACCGTGATAATCCTGACGTCCAACCTGGGCAGCTCCGCACTGCTCGACGGCATAGACGCGGACGGCAACATCTCCGCCGATGCGAGAAAGCAAGTGGATTCTCTGCTCAAAGCCACATTCAGGCCCGAGTTCCTCAACCGCCTCGACGACACAGTGCTCTTCACGCCGCTCAGCCGCGAGAATGTGCGCAGCATAGTGGATCTGCTCCTCGACAAGCTCCGCGTCCGCCTAGCGAAGCAGGAACTTCATCTCGAAGTCACCCCCGCCGCCAAGGACGCGATAATAGACGGAGGCTATGACGTCACTTTCGGCGCCCGCCCGCTCAAGCGCTACATCGAGAGCCACGTCGAAAACGCCGTCGCCCGCACCATCCTCAAAGGCGACCTCTCGGAAGGCTCCACCCTCCTCGTCGACGCCAAAGACGGCACACTGACCGTGACCGTCAAAGAAAAGTAATATTCTAACCGAGCAAAATAACATATAAGGGAGAGCCTCACGCTCTCCCTTATGTTTATTGTAAATTTTTAATCGGATTTGGCATATTTTAGGCTCCCTGCCCCATTGGAGAAACGATTTTAACGCATGAAAAAGAAGAAACCGGCTTACAAGTTGTTCTCTTTCTGCAACTCTTCTAATTTTTTTATTGCTTGTTTTCCTTTTTCTATCACGACAAGCACAAAAATGAGTTTTTTGATCGAAGTTTTCATTTTATTCTCCTTATTATTCGCGTGAGCGCACACTAAGGAAAAATATTTACATACAGTTTTAATTATATGTGCAATACACATATTTGTCAATGTGCAACGCACATATTTATATAATTTAGCTATGAAATTCGGCGAAAATTTTAAGAAATTGAGGAAGCAAGCGGGACTCACACAAGCGCAGGTCGCAAACGCGCTGGGCATACGTCAATCCAACCTCAGCGATTGGGAAAACGATGTCTCCCGTCCCGAATATGAAAAGCTCATCGAACTATGCCGCCTATATGACGTCACCCTCGAGGAGCTGCTTGGCGTATACCTTTGATTGTCCGGAAATTTGCAATTTTCACATCTGTTTCCAAATCAAAAACTCACTATGTTTGCGCGATTTTACGCAATTTTTGGCGTGGACGGAAAAATTTTACATATTTTTGCGGAGCGGGGACAAACTATGCGCTAGAGGTGAAAATATGGCAAATGTTGCAAACAAGAGCATCTCATCTGAGTTTTTGATAGGGCTTGCCGTGACCGCGGTAGGCATACTGTTCTGCGCGTTTAGGGCGAGCCTTGTAAGCGTACTTTTGACCGTCGTAGGCGCGTGCTTTGCCCTGCTGGGCGTCGCGGAGATATTCCGCCGCAAGACGGCAAACGGCATAGTGGAGATCGTGGCGGGCGTCATCCTCATCGTGTGCGCCTGGACGATCGTGGATGTGACGCTCATACTGCTTGGCGTAATGTTTTGCGCATACGCGATATACAGCGTCGTGTCGGGACTGCCCACGCTAAAGCGGCAGCGCGGCTTCGAACTTGCGATGTCCACCGTCTATCCCCTGCTTGCCTTCACGGTCGGCGCGCTGCTGATAGCGGCGAAGTGGACTCTCAGCGACGCGCTTTTCATAGCTATAGGCGTGCTTGCGATAGTGGCGGGCGTGGTGCAGATGTTCTCGGGGCAGATGATAAAACCGCAGCAAAAAACAGCCTGAATACTCTCGCAATATGCGGATAACACAAATTTAGGACGGTTTTTGCCGTCCTTTTTCCATATAAAGCCGCTCTCATATGCAAAATTTTGCATATGGCGCTGATTTGGTTGCCTCGCGCACGCAAAATGTGCTAATATGTGCACGCCTTGAGCAGCGAGCCTCAGACTATCTCTTTGGGCGTTTCCATAAAAACGTCAAATCCACATCGCGAGGTCTTATCGTGAAGCAAAAACCCATTTTTTTCACGGAATTTGCGTACATAGCGGGCATTTTGCTGCTTGCGCTTGCGACGGCGTTTTTGCAAAAGGCGAATTTCGGGATGTCAATGGTGGTCGCACCCGCCTACATTTTGCATCTGAAGATCTCCGAATATCTCCCATTTTTTACGTTTGGAATGGCGGAATATTGCTTTCAAGGACTGCTCATCGTACTGCTTAGCGTGATAATGCGCAAGTTTTCGGCGAGCTACCTGTTCTCGTTTATAACGGCGGTGCTGTACGGCACCGTGCTGGACGCCTGCGTGCTGCTTGTGAGCTATCTCCCCTTGGGCGGCTTCGGCGGGCGCATAGGATTTTTCATTGCGGGCATGCTGATATGCTGCCTCGGCGTGGCGTTCCTATTTCACACCTATATCCCGTCCGAAGCGTACGAGCTTTTCGTCATTGAACTCACCGAGCGCACCCGCGCGCCCCTCTCCATCGTCAAGACGCTGTACGATTGCTCAAGCTGTTTCCTCGCGGTGGTGCTGTCGTTTGCCTGCTTCGGGCTTTGGCACTACGAGGGCATAGGCTGGGGCACAATTATTTGCGCCGTATGCAACGGCTTTATCATCGGCAAA
>CANQZE010000164.1 GCA_947628255.1 uncultured Clostridia bacterium
CGTACCATATGAACAAAAAAAATTGGTTCACCGCCCTTCTTGACGAGGAGAGCGATATCCCCAAAATTTGCGAACTTATCGACATAAGCTACGAGTTGGCAAAAAAATGACGGCCGAAAGACGCGGCGATCTATGATATATATGGAAGAAAGATTTTCACGCACGGAAATGTTGATAGGCGGCGACGCCGTCAAAAAGCTGAACGCGGCAAGAGTCGCGGTATTCGGCGTGGGCGGAGTCGGCTCCTACGCGGTGGAAGCGCTCGCGCGCGCTGGCGTCGGCGCCCTTGACCTCATCGACAGCGACTCGGTGAGCGAAAGCAACATAAACAGACAATTGATCGCGCTTGACAGCACTGTGGGCAAACTTAAAGTCGAGGTGGCAAAGGCGCGCGTGACGGACATAAATCCTTCCGCGTCAGTACGAACTTACGCCGTGTTTTTCCTGCCGGAAACCGCGGATATGTTCGATTTTTCCGCATACGATTATGTTGTCGACGCTGTGGACAACGTCAAAGCCAAGCTCGAACTCGCGCGCCGTTGTAACGGTGTGGGTACGCCTTTGATCAGCTGTATGGGAATGGGCAACAAACTTGACCCCACGCGCATCGAAGTCGCGGATATATACAAAACTTCCGTCTGCCCTCTCGCGCGAGTTATGAGAACAAACCTCAAAAAAATGGGCATAAAACGCCTCAAAACGGTGTATTCAAAAGAAGAACCAGTCTCGCCAAAGCAGGTCGGGACGGGAGAAAGCGCCACGCGCAAACAAATTCCGGCAAGCATATCCTTTGTACCGTCAGTCGCGGGACTCATCATCGCGGGCGAAGTTGTCAAAGATCTCATCAAAAACTAAAATCGTCCGCGAATTTCTGCGTTATATTTGAAAATTCAGCACATTTTATCGTTCAGCTGTTCGCCGCCCAAGATGTGAATGTGCAAGTGCGGCACGGATTGGCAACCGTGTTTGCCCTTGTTCGACACCAATCTGAAGCCCTCGCTCAACCCAAGCTCGTCGACAAGGCGAGAGAGTTTTTTCAAGCACTTGCCCAAGGTCGCTGCTTCGGCGTCGCTCATCTCGATTATGTCCGCATAATGCTCCTTCGGGATGAGAAGCAGATGCGTTTCGGCTTGCGGATTGAGATCCTTGATGATGATCATATCCTCATCCTCATACACTTTTTTGGAAGGGATCTCGCCGCGGACTATCTTGCAAAAAATACAATTTTCCATATGTCGCTCCTTTTTGAAAAGTATTATAGATTTTTGCGTTTTTCAGAATAGTTTAGATTATTTTATTGTCTGAAGCGCGCAAAAGTCGTGATTTCAGACCTTTATGCCGTCAAGATACAATTCTTTGGGGGTCAAAACTCTCAGCGCGTTTCGCTCGCCTTCGGAGGAATAGAGCTTGACATAGTTGCGCGAATGTCCCACCCACATACCGTCCTCGCACGTCTCGAAAAGAACTTCCTGCGGGACGCCGATATTTTTGAGCAAGAACGCGCGGACGAGCTGTTGTTTGACCTCGCCCATACGCTTTGCCCTGTCCTCGAGGACATCGGCGGGAAGCACGCGAAGTTTGCCCGCGACCGTACCCGTGCGTGAAGAATACGGAAAGACGTGTATGTCCGAAAATGCGACGCGCTTTGCAAAGTCGATGGTGTTTTCAAATTGGCGCTCCGTCTCGGTGGGAAAGCCGACGATGATGTCCGTGGTTATGCCCGCGTTTGGATAGTACTCGCGGATGAGTTCCGCTTTTGAGGCGAACTCCTCGGGCGCGTAATGCCTGTTCATAGCGCGGAGGACTTCCCCGTCGCCGCTCTGAAGAGAGAGATGAAAGTGCGGGCAAAACGCTTTGAGGCGCTTCGTCGCGTCAAGAAATTCTCTGTCGATGACTCCAACCTCAAGAGATCCGAGTCTGACGCGAAAATCATAGACGGAAAGTTCGTCGACAAGTCGCGTGAGCGAGCTTGCGCAGTCCTTCCCGTATGCGGAGAGATTTATGCCCGTCACAACGACTTCCTTCACGCTGTCGCCAACACCGTCCAGCTCCGCTTTTATGCTCTCGACGCTCCTCGATCTGCTTCTGCCGCGGAGATACGGGATTATGCAATAGCTGCAAAAATTGTTGCAACCGTCCTGCACCTTGATGAAGTGGCGAGTGCGCAGATTGACGACGGCATTGCTGTCCTCATAGCTGTTTGAAATGGAAAAATCCGCGACTCCGAGGTTTTTGTTGCCCTTGAGTTCCTCAACGATATCTCGCGCAAGTTTGATCTTTCCGTCCGTGCCGCCGACATAGACGACGCCGTCGCGGCAAAATTGGGCGCTGTCGCGCTGAGAGGCGCAACCGCACACGTATATCGTGGCGTCTGGATTGATTTTTTTGACGCGCGCGACGCTTTGGCGGGATTTCTTTTCCGCTTCCATCGTGACGGCGCAGGTGTTGATGACGTAGACGTCGGCAAATTCCAATCCTTGCGCGACGTCGAAGCCCGCCTGCTCGAATACCGCAAGCATCGCGTCGCTGTCATAAAGATTGACCTTACAACCCAATGTGAATACGCAGATTTTCAACTTATTCATAGGCAAGCTCTCCAAGACTGTCCAACGTCAGCGCGCACGCGACGATGGACGCAGTTTCCGCGCGCAAAATGCGCCTGCCCAACGTCACGCCTATCGCGCCTGCCTCGCGGATCTTTTCCGCCTCGTCGGGAGCAAACCCACCTTCGGGTCCGATGATGATCGCAATATTTTTGCCTTTTGCCGCTTTAGATATCGGATTTTTGCGTTCATTCTC
>CANQZE010000165.1 GCA_947628255.1 uncultured Clostridia bacterium
CACGAAATATTCGTTCATCCCATTTTTGCCGACGTGAAATATCGGATCCAGATTTTGCGCCTTGCCGCGAAGGCGGGCGCGTTGTGCGCTTGTGAGCATAGTTTTGCCTCTTTGGACTTTGCGGGTCGCCCTCCCGAGATCCGCGCGGACAGGGGAGTCGCCTAGCATTTGCCTTTGATTTTTTTCAGAATAATATTTTTTCGCGACAATGTCAAACATTGCGACGTCAAAAGTCAAAAACCGCGTCGGAATTTGCCGGAAATCTTGAATTTTGTTCGCAGTATTCTTGACAACGGTCAATGAAAAATATAAAATTTTCTTTATGATTCGAGTGGAAAACTTAAGAAAAATTTATATTTCCCGCAAATTCAAGGTCGCCGCGCTGGACGGAGTCAGTTTCACTTTGCCCGACGCGGGGATGGTTTTTGTGGTGGGCAAGAGCGGTAGCGGAAAGTCTACGCTTTTGAATCTTCTCGGCGGGCTGGACGAGGCGACTTCGGGCGAGATCTGCGTTGACGGGATATGTTTTTCTCAAATGCGCGGCGAAAAGAGCTTCGACGGATTCCGCGCGCACTATTTAGGTTTTATTTTTCAAGATTTCCATTTGGTTGACAGACTCACGGTCGGAGAGAACGTGGGATTCGCGCTCGAGCTTGACGGCGAAAACAACGCCGCGAAGGTGAGCGAGGCGCTAAGGCAAGTCGGGCTTGAGGGCTATGAGAAGCGCTATCCTGCGGAGATGAGCGGCGGTCAGCAACAGCGCGTCGCTATCGCGCGTGCGCTCGTCAAGGATCCGCGCCTCATTCTCGCGGACGAGCCGACGGGCAATCTGGACAGCGCGACGTCTATGCAGATCTTCGAGCAGCTCAAGCTCCTCTCGAAGGACAGGCTTGTGGTCGTCGTGTCGCACAATATGGAATACGCGAGGCAATTTGCGGATCGCCTCATCGAGATGGGCGACGGCAAGATCGTGAGCGACGTCACAAGGACGGACGTCGATTCGGACGAGATTGTCAAGGACGGCGCAATCCTGCTTGGCGACGGCGCGCTCAGCGACGACGACATACAAAAGATCGACGAAGCGATCAAAACGGGAGGTATCACTTCCGCAAAACGCGCGAGCAAATTTGCTCCCACAGAAGATATCGCTCCTCCTTGCGATGAGAGCGCAAGAGAGGCGGATTCGGAGCGCGAAGAATGCGAAGTGAGACGGCAGTCCCGTAAGGGTCTTGCTAATAAGAGCGGAGCGTCCGGGAGGAGGGACGGCGCGGCGCGCGCCGCCAAGCCCGCGAGGCTGTCGTTTGGGCGGAGCGTCAAGATGAGTTTCAGATTTTTGCGCAAGGGCGGGCTGTTTGCGTCCGTTGTGGTCGCGGCGTTTTTGATCGTACTGTTTGTGATCTGTATGACTCTGTACGTCTTTGACGGCGGCGAGATAATTCGCGACGCGGCGCTCAACGAGGAATATCCGATAATTTTCCAACAGCAGAACGAGGACGTCGGCGCGGTAGGCATAAGGCTGGACAAATTGGTCAAAGTCGAGGACGGCGCGGAGCAGGCGCTGAGGGACGCGGGATACAAGGGCAAAATATATCCGCTCATCAATATGGGCGTACCCACGCGGGGAAGCACCAACCTCGAGGGAGCCAAGATGCTCGGAGGGATGGAGATGTACAAGGATATCTATTCCACCGAAGGGCTTGGAGTTATCATCGCCGACGAGGAGTATCTGCACAGATATTTCGGGGATTTCGAGGTGCTTTCGGGCGCTTTGGACGCGGCGCCGTACGGCATTATCGTCACGGACTATCTCGCGGACAGTATGCTGTACTATGATCCGACAATGGTGTCGCCGGGGGAGGACCCGTACGCAAAGCTGGTGACAACCAAGCATTTCAGGCAACGCATAAAGATCAACGCGGTCATTTCCACGGGATACAAGCAAAGATATGCCGAGATGTTCGACAAATACAAGGAGATCACAAAGGACGGCGTCGTCACGGCGATTGAGCGCAACGACATCACGGGATCCGAGATGTTTACGGATTTTTTGGAGGACGCGCAGAGCAGGTTGAACATCGCCTACACCATAAATTCCGACTATATGCAGGCGGTCCTGGACAATCCCGCGCCGTCCAAGTACTTTGCGAGGTGCCTCAACGCCGACGTGAAAGTGGACGGCAAGACGATCTACGACAATTTTACCGGCTACGGCATTTGCGCAAGCACGCTTGGCGGAATACCCGTCAAGCTCAATCGCGGCGAGGCGTACGTGTCCGTCAGCTTCTACAACAAGCTGTTCGGCACGGACTATACCAAGGACAACATCTTTTCGCTGTTTGAGGAAAAAACTTTCACAGTGCGCGAATTCGCCACGGATGACATCACAAGACAGCAACCGCTGTATGAAAAGACATTCACCGTCAAGGGCATTTACGGGCAGGACGAGTATATGTATATCTCGGACGAGGATTTTCGAGAGATGAGGCAGTTCGACGTGTTTGCGTACGCGCTCGTGCTTGACAACGAGGACGGCATTGACAAGGTGATGACAGCCGCGGAGGAGCAAAACCTTTTGCCTAACGCCACGCTGTACTCTGATCTGCTCTTGCTGACGAAGGTGATGAAGGTGTATCGCGACGTGTTTTTGACGATCGCGGTCGTGCTGTTGGGCGCGGGATTCTTGGTGCTAGTCAGCTTCTCGGTCAAGAACGTGAGCGGCAGGACCTACGAGATCGGCATACTCCGCGCGCTCGGCGCAAGTGAAGGGCAGGTGACGTTGAAATTTGTATTGCAGA
>CANQZE010000166.1 GCA_947628255.1 uncultured Clostridia bacterium
GGAGCGGATCAGCTTGATCGCCGTGCCGACGATCAAGCTGATCCGCTCCCTCTCCCCATCCGCGCTGAAAAACAATCTTCGCGTTCCCGCCGTGCTTCGCCGCGCCGTAAAGAGAGCGGAGGACATCTTGCGACACGTCTCTCCCGACGCCGTATTTTCAAAGGGCGGCTATGTTTCCCTTCCCGTCGTGCTGGCGGCGAAGAGGCTGTCCATTCCCACGATCGCGCACGAATCCGACCTGACTCTCGGACTTGCCAACAAGATCGCGAAAAGTCTGGGAGCGACCATTCTCAAGGCAAATCCCAACGCGAGATTTTCGGGGACGTACGTGGGGATGCCGCTTCGGGATTCGCTCTTCGGAGTTGACAAGCGCGAGGCGCGAAAGAGGCTCGGCGTGGATACATCCAAACCCGTGCTGCTCGTGATCGGAGGCTCGTCGGGCGCGCAATTTCTGAACGACGCGATCAAAAAGAGCCTCGACGATCTGACCGCGCGCTTTTTTGTGTTGCACGTCCTGGGCAAACCCACGGAACACGTCGAGCGCGAGGGCTACAAGGCTTTCGATTACGCCGACGATATAGGCGATTTTTACGCCGCTTCCGACGTCGTCCTCTCCCGCGCGGGCGCGACGGCGGTATTCGAGATCTCCGCCCTCAAAAAGCGCGCCGTTTTCGTCCCGCTGCCCAAGGGGATATCCCGCGGGGATCAGATCTTCAACGCCCGCCTCGCCGAGGAGATGGGCGCGATCTGTTTATGTCAGGATGAGCGATTTTTCAGCCGTCTTCTGCCATCGATAGAAAAGGCATATCAAAATGCGCCAATGCGCGCCCTCGCCGCGGACGCAAACGGAAAAATTGCGGACGCCATATGTGATAGCATAAGGCGAGGTGTAAAATGCAAAAACAAAAAACAATAGCAAAATGGCTCGCTGTGATTCTACTTCTCACACTCGCGGTGGCGAGCTACGTTGCGCTCAGCGCGATAATGAACGACCGCGACGCCGGGCAAAATATCGCGGGCGCGCAGGACGGAAACGATCCCAATCCCGAAACTCCGACCGACGATGATCAGACTCCCGACCTCCCTCCCGAGGATATACAGCCTCCGCACATTCCCGTCTATTCGCAATTTCCGCGCGAGGCGCGCGAGATCGCGGGGAGCAAGGTGCTGAACATAGGCGGCGAAGGCGACGACGTCCTGCTCGACGTGATCAGCTGTTACGGCAAGGATATGGCGATCTTCTCTTCGACTTCGGAGGAATACGATGTCAAACAATCGGGCTTACATATCGCGACGCTCGACGCGGGCGCGCTGACCTCCACGACTTTCCTCGCCGCGGACGAGGAATACCTCGGTTGCACATTGAGCGCAAGCGGCCTGCTCGTCCTCACACGCGACGCCGACCACACATATCTGCGCCTCATAGGCAGGGATATGTCGGTCTCGATCAAGCGCGAGATGCCCCGCTATGACAGCTATCGCCTGTTCACAAACAGCGGGATACTCAAGTTGTACGTTGCGGACGACGACGGCGTCACGGCGTATTCTGTCTCCCGCACTCTCACGCTCTCAAAGAGCAATCGCACAGCCTCTATAGGCGGAGCGCGCGTCGTCTGCATACTTCCAAACGGAACGTCCGACTTGATATTTTTGCAGACGGAAAGCGGAATTTCAATCTACACATATTCGACAAACGAAGGGTTTATCTCTCAAAATGAACTGTTAAACTGCGTTTTCAGACAAATTATGCCGATTATGTCCGACGGCAGACAGACGCTTGCCCTGCTTGCGTCAAACGATGTCGGGCAGGTGTTGTTCGGGCTTGAGATGAACGGCAAACAATTTGCCCGCACTCCCCTTGACGACGTCCCGACCGCGGCGATGATAAAGAGCGGCTCCAACCTGCTTGTTGTAAGTCCCGACAAGCTGTACACATTCTGTTCCCATCTCGAGCTTACGCTTTCAAGCGACGTCGCGACGGATATCGCGATAGGCGACGACTTCGACTTGCGCGCGACGGAAAGCGGCAGGCTCTATTCCCTTTCCGCGGACGGACTCGCGTTGCTCTCCTTTGACAATTCGCAGCTCAGGGCGGACGCCGTCTTTGGCGGAGCGACATCCGCAATGATATTCCGAGGCACGATGGGAAATTGCGTGGCGTACAGCGCGGCGGACAGCGATTTCGAAGATATGACATTTGGCAAAGCGGATGTGTACTTTGTGATTGACATTGATTCGCAAATATAATATAATGTGCCTATGAGTAAGAAAAAAAATATTCAAAATACACTTCAGGAAGACCCATACAGCAATATGCAAGCGCGCAAGACCGTGCTGATGATCGGGCTTGGCTTCTCTGTCGCCGCCGTCATCTTTCTTGTGCTGGGCGCGTTTGATATGTTTTTGTTCCCCAATATGTTCAAGAGTCAAAAGCCTCTTGACGTTGTCCTCATCCTGCTCGCGGTAGCCGCGGGGCTTGCGGTCGTGGGGCTGGTGCTTGGCGTCGCGGGAGCAAACACGTCCAAGCCCATCGCGAAGTTGTCCTTCTTCTTCAGCGTGAACTCCTTCATCATCTCGGCGGGGATGTTGATCGTATTGTTGCTTTTCTTCAAAGGCATCATTCCCCTCCCCGGTCTGGAAGGGATGTTCGGCGTCAAAGATCCCGCGATGTTTATGTGAAAATCGCAATTCAAACTCGCGGCGCGGCAATATCCGCGCCGTTTTTCTTTTGCCTATCCTCTCCCCCGCGAAGTCGATAGC
>CANQZE010000167.1 GCA_947628255.1 uncultured Clostridia bacterium
GTATTTCAGTGATTACAGGGCGTCGGAGCGCACCTTCCAGCTGATTACGCAGGTGGCGGGAAGAGCGGGTCGCGCCGACAAGATGGGCAGAGTCATCCTGCAGACTTACGCTCCTAGGCATTACGTGTTCAGATACGGCAAAAGTTATGATTACGTCGGCTTTTTCAAAAAAGAGATCAACACGCGTATGGTCACAAAATTCCCGCCATACACAAAGATCGTCAGAGTTTTGATATCCTCCGAGGACGAGCAGGACGCCGTCGATTGCACTAGGGCGATCTATACAAAAATCAGAAAACTCGAATCGGAGAGGGGCAGATTCGTCTATCTCGGCGCGCAACGCTCCCCGATCACGCGAATGAACGGACTCATTCGATACCAAGTGATGATGAGGCTCACGCCGGAGCAGTTCGGGCTGTGCATATCCGACATCTATGCCGCGACGGACGGTTTGAAACCAAAAGGCGGAAGCGTCTTTGTGGAGATAAACCCGCAAAGTATGGTGTGATATGTGGCAAGCCTATGGCGCTTTCCGCAAAAAAATGATAAGAATATCGCGGCGCGATGTCGCGTTCAGAGGCAAAATATGGCAAAGAGAAATATCATTGTTGTTCCCGATCCTCTGCTCTTCAAAAAGTGCAGACCCGTCGAGGCGTTCGACGAAAAACTCGCGACTTTGCTCGACGATCTCACGGACACGGTGAAGGCGGCAAACGGCGCGGGGCTTGCGGCTCCGCAGGTCGCCGTCCTCAAGCGCGTGTGCGTCGTCGACACGGAGGACGGATTTTTCGAGCTTGTCAATCCCGTACTCAAGTCCGCAAGCGGCGAACAGCGGGGGCTTGAAGGTTGTCTGTCCGTTCCGAAAAAGTACGGCACCGTGACTCGTCCTATGAAGATCACGGTCGAGGCGTACGACAGGGACGGCAATTTGTGCAAGTACAAAGTCAAAGGCTTCACGGCGCGCGCGTTCTTGCATGAGATGGACCATCTTGACGGCATAGTTTACACCTCCAAAGCGGAGGACAGCTACGACGAGGATAAGATATGAGAATAATTTTTATGGGTACTCCGGACTTTTCCGCGACGGTACTCGAAAAACTCAACGCCGAATACAAGGTGATCGCGGCGGTGACAAATCCCGACAGACCGTCGGGAAGGGGCAACGCGCTCAAGCCTTCGCCGCTCAAGCTCAAGGCGGAGGAGCTTGGCATCCCCGTCTATCAATATGAAAAAGTCTCCAAAGAGGGCATAGACGACATCGCCGCGCTCGATCCCGACCTCATCGTCACGGCGGCGTTCGGACAGATATTGAGCGAGAGGCTGTTGAGCGTCCCGAAATTCGGCGTGCTGAACGTACACGCCTCGCTGTTGCCGAAATATCGCGGCGCGTCTCCGATCCAATGGGCGATCCTCAACGGCGACGAATATACGGGCGTGACGATAATGCGAACCGTCAAAGAGGTGGACGCGGGCGATATTCTGCTGTCCGAACGCGTGAAGATACGCGAGAAGGAGACGGCGGGTCAACTCTTCGACAGGCTCGCGGATCTGGGCGGAAAAGCGATAGTCGAAGCGGTGAGGCTTATCGAGAGCGGACAGGCGAAATTCGTCCCCCAAAACGCCGCGGAAGCGACGCATTGCTCGATGATCTCCAAGGCGGACGGAAAATTGGATTTTTCACGCACAGCGCGGGAGATCGATTGTTTTGTGAGAGGGATGACTCCTTGGCCGTCCGCTTTTTGCGCTTTGGACGGCAAGATACTCAAAATTTTCGACGTGGAAAAAGTTTCGGATGAAATGTTGGGCGAATGCGGTCGCGTGGTTGAGGCAAACGCTTCGGACGGGCTTTGCGTGCAGGTTGGAGACGGAGTTTTGCGACTCAAAGAGCTTCAGCTTGAAGGATCGAAACGAATGAATGATATCGAGTTTTTGCGCGGGCGCAAAGTCGAGATCGGCAAAAATTTGGGAGAAAAATGAGAAAATACATCTTCGAGGCGCACGCGGCGCTCAAAAAAATTTATTTGGACAAGAGTTACGGCGACGAGGCTTTGGGACGAGGCGACGTGAGCGCTCTCGGCACAAAACTCACCTACGGCGTGCTGGAAAACGACATCTTGCTTGAATACATTTTGGACGAGTGCGTATCAAAAAGGCCGCGTTCCGACGTGTGGATATTGCTCAAAATCGGCGCGTACGCCTTGCTTGAACTCACCAACGTGCCTCAATATGCGATCGTCAGTGAATGCGTGGAAGTCTCAAAGCGCATTCGCGACGCCAAGGGGGCGAGCGGATTTGTCAACGCCGTCCTCAAGCGCGTCGCCGCGCGCGACTACAAGTTGCCCGAAGAGGGCGACAAAAACTATACGTCCGTGACGACTTCCAAACCGCAATGGTTCATCGACAGGCTGACGCGCGAATACGGCGAGGAGGAGACAAAGGCTCTGCTCGCAACGAGAGCGGACGGGCTGGAACACATCAGAGCAAATTCTCGCCTTACGACGATCGAAAACGTCGCGAAAACATTGAGCGAGGCGGGCGAGAGCTTCGAGTTTACTGACGCGGGCGGACTCAGCGTACGCGTGAGCGACGTCGTCAAAAAGCTGTTCGCAAGCGGGGAGATCACCTATCAATCTCCGTCTAGTATGCTTGCGGTGCAAGCGATGGGCGTCACGGAGGGCAGCGCGGTTCTCGATCTATGTTCCGCTCCGGGAGGCAAAGCCGCGTATCTCAGCGAACTCAACGAGACGGGCAAGATAAC
>CANQZE010000168.1 GCA_947628255.1 uncultured Clostridia bacterium
CTTACATCTGATTACAGGCGGATGCTGGAGGAGCCGCAGAAGCTTATTGACGGGCTGAAAATCATTTTGAGGCTTTTTGACAACGCGCAGGGCGTGCTTGCCGTCGAGGACGGCTCGGTGGATACGGACGCGCTGGAAGAGGAAGGACTGCCGCCGGGGAAGATCCTCGTATACAGGCAGGGCAGCGCGCCGCCCACGATGATGCACACAAGCACCGTCCCCGCCGAGTTCGCCCGCGAGGAGGAGCGCCTGCTCAACGAGTTTGTGATGATAAGCGGCGTGAGCGAAGTCACCACCTATTCTCAAGTCCCCGCGAACGTCGCGTCGGGAGTCGCGATCAGCCTTCTGCTCGAGCAGGACGACGCGCGCATATCCCTCACCGCGGACAGCCTCCGCGCCTGCGTGAAGCGCGTGAGTATGCAGATCTTGAGGTTGTACAGGCAATTCGCCAAGGTCCCGAGAGTCAAGCGCATCACGGGCGATAACGGCGAGGTGGAACTTGCCTCTTTCAGCGCGAGGAACATCGACAGCGAGGACATCGTGTTCGACACGGTGAGCGACATCGAGGACACTCTGTCCGCCCGCCGCGCAATGGTCTACGATCTGCTCAAACTCGGACTGCTCACGGACGACAACGGCAAGCTGACCTCTTCGACAAAGACGAAGGTGCTGGATCTGCTCGGATTCGGCACGTGGGAGAACGCGAGAAGCGCGGACGAAGTCCACATCAAAAAGGCTCAGCGCGAAAATTTGGCGCTCGAGAAAGGCGACGTGAAGGCGGACGTCTATGACGACCACAGGTTGCACCTCAACGAGCATATCAAACTTTGCGTGTCCTCGCGATGCTCAAACGATCCCGAGATGCACGAGCGCGTCACGCGTCACATCAACGAACACAAACAACTCGAGGGACTCGACGAAGGAGTACTCTCGCTCACAAAACGTTTTGAAGAGGTGGAAGATGCAAAATGAAGATTTCAAATTCGATCCCGACGCCCTCGCCGAGGTGCGCGATATGATGGAGCAAAGCGAGGGTGAACAACCAAAAGAGCAGTTGAACGACTCAAATCGTGATGATGAACAGCCGATCGTGCAAATAAACATACAAAATCAAACAAACGAAACTCAACAAGACAGCGAGCTTGGCAAATTCAAAAACCCGCAGGAATTGCTCAAGGCTTATCGCGAGTTGGAAAAGGAATTCACGCGCAGATCGCAGCGCCTCAAGGAGCTTGAAAACGCGTCGAAGCCCTATGAGGGCGAGGAGGAGTGGCGACAGGCGACGGACAAGTTTTTCCAAAAGACCCCGTCCGCAAGAGCGCTTGCGAGAGATATCGCGGGCGAGATCGCCTCGGATCCCACGCTCAAACAGAGCAGAGATTGCTTTGACAAGGCGTTGCTCAGAGTGCTTGCGAGATCCTACAAAACTCCCGAACAGCTTATGGACGACGGACAATTTTTGAAAAAGTACGTGCTTGGTTCCGAGAAGGTGAAAAAAGCCGTCATCGAGGCATATCTCAAAGACCTCGACGGCGCCGTACCTCCGCTCACGCTACCCGGGGGCGGACAAAGTCCGGCAGCGCCTTCAAAGAAGCCCCGCACCGTGCGAGAAGCGGGCAAGATGCTGTTGAGCGAAAATAAATGAAAAGGAGAAAAATATGGTAAGCATCGAAAGCGCAGACAAAGCGCTGAAAACATTTTATCTCGGAGTGATCGCAGAGCAACTCAACACGGGCATAAACCCCTTGCTCGCGAAGATAGAGCAAACCACCAACGACGTCTGGGGCAAAGAGGTCAAAAAACTTGCCACCTACGGCGTCAACGGCGGCGTGGGCAGCGGCGACGAGACGGGCGATCTGCCTCTGAGCGGTCCCAACAACTATGCCCAATTCACGCTCACTCTCAAAAATCTCTTCGGCAGGATAGAGATCTCCGACAAGGCGATCCGCGCCTCTCAAAGCAGTGCGGGCGCGTTTGTCAACCTGCTCAACGCGGAGATGGAAGGCCTGATCAAGGCGAGTAAATTCAACCTCGGCAGGATGCTGTTCGGCGACGGAAGCGGACTTTTGACCAAGACCGTTACGAACATCGGCACAGGCAGCGACGATTTGACCGTCGCGTCCACAAACAACCTTGCGGAGGGAATGCTCATCGACGTCTACAACATCGAGTTTCCCGACGTCGAGGGGACGCGCATCCTCTCCATCGACCGCACCAACAACCTCATCAAACTTTCCAAGCCCTGCGGCGGCAAGCGCGGAGCCAACTACAGACTGTTTATGCAGGGATCGAAGGACAAGGAGCTGACCGGACTTGACGCGATCTTCGGCGATTCCGAAACACTTTACGGCCTCAGCCGCACGGAATATCCCTTCCTCAAACCCTACAAAAAGAGCAGCGAAGGCACGCTCACCACGGAGGCGATGCAGGACGCGATCGACTTTGTGGAGCAAAACTCCGGCGGGCAGATCAATATGATCGTCGGCTCCTACTATATGCGCAAGCAGTACATCGACTACATCAAGAATTCGCGCACAAACGTCGACTATATGCAGCTTGACGGCGGCTACAAGGCGCTGAGCTACAACGGCATTCCCTTCATCGTGGACAGATTTGTTGCGACGCCCGACGTGTATTTCCTCAACACGGACGATTTCAAGTTGCATCAGCTCGGCGATTGGCGCTGGCTTGAGGGCGACGGCGGCTCCGTGCTTCATCAGGACGCGGCGAAGGCGTGCTACAGC
>CANQZE010000169.1 GCA_947628255.1 uncultured Clostridia bacterium
GCACGCCACAGTCGTTACGGGGACGGCGTCAAGTCTGAGTTGCTCTAGCCATATCCTGCCGAGGAAATACCAGAAGAAATAGAAGATCAGCATAAGCCCGGGATATTTTTTGTTTCTCCCCTTCTTCCAGAAGATGTAGCACGCGACAAGTCCGATGAAATTCCACACCATCTCATAGAAGAAGGTCGCGCAAAACCAACCCGGCGTGTTTTGTCTGACGATGTCCTGAAATTCGGGCGAAACGCCGCTCGGATCCGTGATGTACACGCCGAACGGGAAGCATTGAAAACGCGGATCGGTTATCGGCAATCCAAACGCCTCCTGATTGATGAAGTTGCCCAATCTTCCGATGATCTGCCCCGCGAGAAGAGGCACGACGACAAGATCCGCGACGTTGAGGAAATTTGTCTGCTTTTTGTGATGTATCGTGAAGAAAATGCCGCCGATAACTCCGCCGAGCAATCCGCCTATGATCGTGATGCCGCCGTCCCAGATGGCGATCGCGTCCACAAAATCGTCAAAAGTGTTCCAAGGGAAATACTCGTCGATCCTGCCCGGGAAAACGTACAATATCCTCGCGAAGATGACCGCGAGCGGGATTATCCACAAAAACAGCTCGACGCCGTCGTCTGACGTGAGGTTTATCTTTTTTGCATTCGCGCAAACATAGATGAGACCCAGCACCATCGCGAAAACGATGATAAGCCCATACCACCTCACCGTGAGGGACCCTATCTCAAACGCAACTCTCGGGTCGCTTGCCGTCGCCAAAATCAAATCCATCGTCAAAATCACTCCAATTCGAGCTTCTCCGCGCCGCTCTCGCGGATGCGAAGTTTGAATACGTTCTCCTCTCCGAACATCACTCTCAGCGCGGGCAAAACTCCGCTCGCGTTGCTGTCGCCGAACACGAGGATCGTCCCCGCGAATCCGCCGCCGTGGACTCTTGTCGCCTTCACTCCCTCGATGCGCGTCACTCTGTCAAGCGCGTTTTCGAGGTTGTGATTTTGCCCCGCCGGCGAATATGTGTTTTGCAATTTGTATCTGGAGCTGAGTCCGGATTCCGTCACGGTGCGCAAAAATCCTTGCTCGTCGCCGTCGTCGATCTGCTTCACAGCCAATTGAACGCGGGCGTTCTCCTCAAAGAAATGCTCCGCACGGAGATACGCCCTTTCGCTCACCTTGTCCACGATGTTTCTCTTGTCGCGCTCCCACCTTTCGGGAGATATCTCGCCAAGCAATTTGGCGCCGAACAACGCGGCGACCTCCTTCATCTCGTGCGGGATGGCGGCATAGTCGTCGGTGAGGTTGGAGTGATCTCCGCCCGTCGCGATGACAAAGATATCAAGATCGTCAAAGCGCCAATTTGCCCTCTCTATCGCGGGATCGTCAAGATCGGCAAAGTCGATCATATTGACTCCGCCCAGCGCGATCGCGCTTTGATCCATCAATCCGCTAGGCTTGCCGAAAAAGGTGTTCTCCGCATATTGAGAGGCTTTCGCCTTGAAAATCGGGGACAGTTTGCCTCCGTTGAACTTCACATTGAGTATCTCCGCAACGGCAAGCTCGAAGGAGCTTGACGACGACACGCCTGAGCCTTTCGGCACGCTGGACGTCATACACGCGCTGAATCCACCCACCTTTTTGCCCGAACGGACAAAATAGTCGACAACGCCCTTGATGAGCGCCGTAGAAGTACCTATCTCCGACGCGCAGAACACGGGAGAGGAACAATCGACCCTGAGCATAGGATAGCCCTTGGACTTCACCTCGATGACGCCGTCCGTGCGCTCCGAAACGGAGGCGAGCGTGTCCACGTTGATCGCCGCGCACAGCACTTTGCCGCCGTTGTGATCCGTGTGATTTCCCACGATCTCTATACGCCCGGGAGACGAGTAAAAATCGACGTCGTCCGTGTTGAACGTGTCGAGGTGCATTTTGACGAGTTCCTCAAAACGAGGTCTTTGGACCGCGGGATTTGACGCATACAATCTGTGCGCCGCTTCCTCGAAAAGTTTACCCTCGAAAGATCCTGCTGTCATAGTTGCCCCCAATAAAACTTGTTGGCAATATTGTATCATACAGCCCGCTCAAACGCAACAGTTGAGCCAAGGTTTTTGCGCAAAACGCGTTACGCTTGCGGCAATTTTTTTGCATTTTCGGCAAATATGCGACGATTGAGGCGCAAATTCCTTGCAAAAGGATATGCGATATGCTATAATAATTGCCGTCAAAAAACATCATTTTGCCTTTTCGGCATTTCGGGAGTTCTAAAATGGCACGGATTTCATATGAGGATCAGGCTAAGCAAAACATCAACAAACTTTTGGATTACGCCGTCAAAAAGCTGTATCTGTCGGATTATGACGTGATTTACGTCAGAAATCAATTGATGGATCTGTTTTCTCTCACGGAGCCTTACGAGGGATTGCTCAAGGATTACGAGCTGTACACGGTTCTCAATCAACTGTCGGATTTCGCCGTCAGAAGAAAATTGACGGACGCGAACGGCAAGCTCAATTTCGAGACAAAACTTATGGGAATGCTGACGCCTTCCCCCTCCAAAGTCGTGGAGATGTTTGACGACATCGCGTCCTTCAAGGGGACGAAAGCCGCCTGCAGTTTCCTCTATAAACTCGGCGAGGACAGCA
>CANQZE010000170.1 GCA_947628255.1 uncultured Clostridia bacterium
CTACACGTTTAGTCGTTGATCGGATGTTTCGCGCCTCGGCTCAACGACAAGCCTTGGTTTGATAAGCCCTGAATGACAACGACCCTAGCGGGCGATCGGATCGCGTTGTCTGTTTTTCTGACGCCGCTTGCCGAGGGAACAGAAAACCTCGGGGCGACGTGCTGACAAAATTACGCAGCAAGGGCGAGCGCCGGAGCGCTCTTTTGAGTTTTGTTTGCGTTTAATTTTAACGTTCCGTTTTAACGTAGCCGAGCCTACGACGTGCTTATACCGCCTCAAAACGATTGTCGAATCCGAAACACCCCCCTTTTGGGAGAGCGGACGCAAACATCTTTTAGCCTCGCAATTATATACTATATTATTTGCAAAATCAAGTGGCGCGCGCATTTTTTTTGCGATTTTTGCCGCTACGCGCAATATTTTCGCAAGGTTTTTGAGAGCGGCGGGGCATTTTGCATATCCTTGTTTTGCCTGATAGCGCCGCATACGATTTGTTGTGTCTCTTTCGCTTTTCGAGCGAAACGCAGGGCAAATCCGCCTTGGAGATGTCGTATTTTGTAGAATTTTGTCGAAAAAAGTTGACAGTTCGTATCCTCGGTGATAAATTTTGATTGATTTCAAGCGAAAAAAGAGGGCGGCAAATGGCACATTGCAACGGCAAAAACGCAAAACGTCGGAAGTTTTCCCCGCGAAGGGCGACGTTTGCGCGCGTTTTGTTGTTGCTTGTCGCGGCGATTTGTCTGCTTAGCGTGCTGTTTTGCGCCGTCGCGTGCAACAATAAGGATAAGACCGGAGGAGATGATCCCGTTGAAGAGCCGACTTTGCCCGACGAAGAACAGCCCGACGGCGAACATCCCGACGACGGAGAGGAGGAAAACGCCGATCCGCCGCTCAAGCAGATCACGGACGTGGAATTTGACGACGCGACCTATGTTTACGACGGCAGGCCGCATTCGCTGAAGGCGCGCTACATTCCGTACGGCGCGCAAGTGAAATATTCCCTCGAAGATTTGGTGGACGCGGGCGAGTATGAGATCTCCGTCGAGATCAAGCTCGAAGGCTACGAGACGTTGACGCTCACCGCCACGCTCACAATACTTCCCGCGACGGTTGAAGTGAGCTTTCCGAGTAAAACGTTCGTTTGGGATGGCGAGCCTCACTCGTTGAAGATAGAGGGAGATCTGCCCTATGACACCGTCGTGACCTATGACGGCAACGCGCAGACCGAAGTCGGCGTATACACCGTGACCGCGCACGTCGAGCTGAACAAAAATTATGTCCCCGTCGAGGATCTCGTGGCGACTCTCACCATCAAAGAACGCACATATATCGTGACTTTTGTGCATTGGGACAACTCCGAGGAGAAGTTTACCGTCGCGCGCGGAGAATCGTTCGATTCAAATTTGATGCCCGCAAATAAGAGCAAGGAAGGCTATCTTTCCACCTATTGGGATCCCAAGGGTTTGGAGCGGCTATACAAAATACAGAGCGACGTGTTTGTCTATGAGCTTCTCGGCGAGCGCGAGGCGCACAAGGCGATCATCGACCCAAACGGCGGAATAATGCATATATTTGACGCCGAATATGAATTGTTGGGCGACGGCAGAATTTTGATATATTACACCGCGGACGACTATATTGAGCTCAATGCTCCCTATCATCCCGACGGGAAGCGGTTCGCGGGTTGGTATGACGAAAACGGAAACCGCGTCACCCATTTGCCCGATGAGAACGGCCCGCGCGATATGACGCTCACCGCCTATTGGCAATAGTGCCGCGGTTTGAAAATTTTTGTTTTTGAGGATATATTTTTTGTATCGGCGGCGGTTAAGCCGTCTTTTTTATTTATGCGTTTTCCCGATCTTCGTCGGCGCCGTCGGCACAGTCTTGTCCCGCGTCGTCCGCGGCGATCTTTTTCGTCTCTTCCGTGGCTTCGCCCTCGTTGAACTCCGATTTCAGAGCGTTTTCGCCGTCGAGAGAGGAAATTTCGCTCTCCGCGTCAACGTTTTCTTGCTGTTCATCGCGCTCGTCTTGAGGCGGTTGAGCCTCGCCTTCTTCAGTAGCTTCCTCGTCGGCGGGCAAGACGCCTTCCGCGGGAGTGACCAACGCCTCCTTGTTTGCTTTGAGCAGGAAAACGGTCGGGATGATCGCAAACAGCACGACGATTGCCGCGAGCAGGAACATCACTGGAGGGCAGGTGTACACGCTGTTGCCGAACTCGTCGACGCCCGCGATATATCTGTCGCTTGAGCTGACCGCGCCCGAGATTATGCTGCCCACCACCATAGGCATCATCACGACGAAAACCATTCTTATGCCTTGGAAGCGCCCCGTCTTGTCGGGCGGAGTGAGGTTGCGCACGGAACTCAGACACACGACGCCTATGATGCTGCTGCCCATCGACTGTACAAAGCTGCCCACGCAATAGCAGCTCAGCACCGCGACGACGTTATCGTTGATAAAGTTTGGGCTTGTGAAGTACATCATCAGCGATCCTATGCAGGACGCGATTATGCCGGGGACGATGAGCAAAGTTTTGTTCTTTTTGGTCTTGTCAAGCAGCACGCCCGCGATTATGCCCGCCACAAACGCAAGCCCCATACTCAATCCCCAGGGCAGGAGATAGCCAAGCACGGGGATGTGTT
>CANQZE010000171.1 GCA_947628255.1 uncultured Clostridia bacterium
CGTACTACGACAGCGAGTCAAAGATCGTCATAGCGGCAGATTCCGTCACCTACACGGATGACGATATGACAATCTTCAAGGCGACGTTGGATGATATCTACATTTCCGGCGACGGATATCTTGCCGTGTTGAAGGATTGCACTCCCGACGCGGGATATCTGTATCCCGACAATGTGTACACATTCAAACTCGATAGCGAAAATAACAATCTCCTTTTGCTTACTGACGAGGAGTGGCCTTATGATCGTTTGCCCGATTTTGGCGATGCTGTTACACTTCCCGCGCAATACTTTGGGAAATGGATGAGCGCTACCGGCAATGGTAAACATCTGCTTGAAATCTCTGCGGAGGGGATCACATACTCGTTTGAAAGCTCCTCTATGTATTTCCCGTCGACGCCTAGTTGCTCGGTCACGGCATACAACGGCGAGGAAGGCGCATACACGCTTCTCTGCGACAAGGGATACACCTATGCGATCTACACGTTCGCTGCAAACGCAGAAGGGGAAGGCTTCACTCTTACGATTGACGAAATAACTTGTGAATTTGAGGCTTTCGCCTATACGATCACTTTCTCCGGCGCAAGCGTTGATCCTCTTAAGGTTACACCGGGTCAAAAAGCCACACTGCCCGATGCGCCGGCAAGGAAAAATCCGTACTATCGTCTGAGCGCTTGGTTGAAAGCTGACGGCACAGAGTTGCATGCAAATGACCAGATCGACGTCGAAGGCGATATGACTCTCACGGCAAAGTGGGAAGCATACAAGCCTACCGCGGAAGATATGGACGAGGGTGCAATTGTTGTCGAATGGCAAGATGAAGAGGGCAATGCCTTCTATTATACAAGCGTCTATGGCGAAGATTCGAACATTGGAGATGTTTTCCCTGATGCCCCCGAGGTCGATGGGAAGTGCTTCCTTGGCTTCTATCAAGTCAAAGACGGTTCAATGCTTGGATTTAAGGCAACGACGAACACTATCATCAAATACAGCGGTGAATCCGAGAAGGACTCTTTTGTCATAGCGACAGGCGAGTCTCTCGTGTTGAAGGCAAAATATTGGACGCCCGAAGGCGATCCTATTGGCACCGGCACGATTGCGGATGACTATCAAGGTACTTTCGCAGGCACCGGTCTCTTGAAGATCGAAGCCAAGAGGATAACTTGGGGCAAGAGTGCAAGCCTCACGTATTCCGGCGGTTTCTTAAAGATATATCCCAGGACCGAAGGCGGCTACTATGCTTGGCTTTCTGACTCCGAGGGCGAGGAAGATGACATCGTTTTGATGATCGTCAAAGACGCGGAAGGCAAGTTCAACGTCACAGATCTTGCCGAAAACACACTGTATACCTTTGCAACATTTGACACATCCGCATATGGCGAGGCAACCGATCTTCCCGCGGATTATCAAGGCACTTGGACTTATAAAGAAGGTACAGGTATTTTCTCGACAACCTACACTTTGACGGTTGAAGAGGGCAGTATCACTTATTCCAAAGAGGCGTTCCTCTCGGAAGAAAGCTATGATGCGACCGCATATCTCAAGGAAGGCAAGTACACTCTTATTATGGAAGGCACTTATCAATACATCATCTACACAATAGAGCTTTCCAATGGTAAAATTGTCCTCAAGGATTCCGAGGGTGATGTCGTTGTCTCCCTCGCAAATCCCGATGCGGATTACACGATCAGCTTCGAGCTTGGCGATTATACAGGAGATGCAACAGCTCCCGCCGCCGAGACAGCAAAATACGGCGCAACAGTCACTCTTCCCACGGCGGACAAACTCCCCACTTGGGAAGGATACAAGTTTGTCGGTTGGCTGCTGAAGGACAGCGAGGACGAAGCTCTTGAGGCAGGCGCTGAGATCACCGTGAGCGGCAATGCAACCTATGTTGCACAATGGAAAGAGTTGCACACTGTCACGCTCAAATACGGCGAAAGCAATTCTCAAAGCCTTGAAGTGACGGTTGCAGACGGCGAAACTATCACGATCCCCGACGAAGTGAAAGGCGATGTCGGCGGAAAAGGTCTTTATGCTTGGAACACGTCCGAAGGTGACGATTTCGATCTTGGGACTCCCATCGATAGCGATTTGACTCTTGAGGCTGAATATTGGAACTATGCTTCATTTGACCTCAACGGCGCACCCGGTGAAAATCCCGAAACGCAATGGGGCAGATACTTCTTGTTGGCCAAACTTCCCGATCTTGCGGATATAGAGTATGAAGGTTACATATTCAAGGGTTGGAAGGATCTCAACTCAAGCGACGACAGGATCTATGCCGGCGGCTCTTCCTCTTATCTGTATAGTTCCGCAAAGTTCTCCGCTCAATGGAAAGAGCTGAAGGAAGAATACACCGTCACATTCAAAGCCGGAGATCAAATTGTGCATACGGAGACTATCAAAGCATTGGGCAAAGTTTCCGCATACACGCTGGATTCTCAATATGATTTGGATGCGAACGGCAACAAATTCCATCACTGGGCGCTCGAAGGCGAAACAAGCCAATATGACTTTGATGGTTCAAGCATTGAGGACGATCTGACCTTCGTCGCAGTGTATTACATCTACATTCAATTCAGCCTTGAAGGCGGCGAGGGCGAGATTCCCGAAGCAATTTTGGGCAACGCCACTTCTGCAA
>CANQZE010000172.1 GCA_947628255.1 uncultured Clostridia bacterium
AAGCTCGTCGATATGTACCGCAGAGGCGACGGCGTCGAGCGCGACTACCGCCGCGCGATAGAGTGGCAGGAGAAGCTTGCGGCGCTTTGGGAGGCGCGCTACAGCGAGAGCGGCAGCGATTATGACGGGGCGCAGTGCGCGATCGAATACTGCAAACTCGGCGACTATCGGCGCGAGCTCGGTATGCTGCCGGAAGCAAAGGCGAGCTATGAAAAATCGCTCGGAATTGATGAAACGATCGCATCTGCAACAGACGAAGTATATGCGAGAGAAAATGCAGCTGCCGATTATGACAGGCTCGGCGGAATAGCGGAAGCGGAAGGACGGCTCGATGACGCGCGCGGATATTATGAGCACTGCAGATAGCCGTTACGCTTGCGGAAGAGACGAAAACTATAGACTCGCTAAGCAATCTGGCCAGAAGCTATGAAAATCTCGGCAACATATCCAAAGCAAGAGGACGGCTTTCCGATGCACGTGAATATTATGAGAGGTCACTCAGAATAAGGCTGAAGCTCGCGGAAAAGACAAAAACGGAGGATTCGCGCTGCGACCTGGCCAGAAGCTATGAAAATCTCGGCAACATATCCAAAGCAAGAGGACGGATCTCCGATGCACGTGAATATTATGAGAGGTCACTCTGGATAAGGCTGAATCTTGCGGAAGAGACGAAAACGGCAGAGGCGCGCCATTTACTTTCCGTAAGTTACGGTAATCTTGGTGACATAGCGAAAGCAGAAGGACAGCTTGATGTCGCGCTGAAATATCACGGGAAGGCGCTTGAGATATTTGTCGCACTTGCGGAGGAGACGAAAACGGTAGGGGTGCGTCGGGATTTGTCTGTATGCTATGACAGCTGCGGCGATATAGAACAAGCGGAAGGGCGGCTTACCGCCGCACGTGAGTTTTATGAGAAGTCGCTTGAGATACGGCTAAAGCTTGCGGAAGAGACAAAAACGGTAGAATCACGCCGCGATTTGTCTATAAGCTATAACAATCTCGGCGATATGGAAAAAGCGGAAGACAGGCTCTCCGATGCACGCGAATACTATGAGAAGTCGCTTGAGATACGGCTGAAGCTTGCGGAGGAGACGAAAACGGCAGAGGCGCGCCGCGACTTAATTGTAAGCTACAACAAGCTCGGCATCATATCCGACGCAGAAGAACGGCTCGGTGACGCACGCGAATACTTTGAGAAAGCGCTTTGTATAGCTGTCGCACTTGTCAATGAGACAGAAACGGTGGAGTCACGCCGCGATTTGCTTGCAGGTTATGCAGCCCTCGGCGTAATTGCGAAAAAAGAAGAACGGCTTGACGATGCATGTGAATATTTTGATAAGGCGCTTGAGATATCTGCCGCATTGGCAGATGAAACGGAAACGGTAGAGTCGCGCCGCGATTTGTCTTTATGCTACGGCAATCTCGGCGACATAGCCGAAGCGGAAGGAAGGCTCGATGACGCACGCGGATATTATGAAAAGTCACTGCAGATAGATCAAAAGCTCGCAGAAGAGGCGAAAACGGCAGAACCACGCCGAAATCTGATGTTAAGCTATTTCAGACTCGGCAATATCGCCGAAGGGGCTGCCGATAAACGGAAGTATTTTGAAAAAGCGATCGAGATCGCAGATGAGACGGATGCGGAAGAATCTCGCCGCAGGTGGGTGTCAGGATATGTTCTGCTCGGCGATATGGCCGAAGCAGAAGGGAGGCTTGCCGACGCAAGGAAATATTACGAAAAGGCGCACGAAATATTTGCCGCGCTTGCGGAGGAGACTAAAACGGTCGAATCACTCAGAAATTTGGCTGTAAGCTATGACAGGCTCGGCGACATAGCAAAAGCGGAGGATCGTTTCGATGATGCGCATGAATATTATGAGAGGTCATTTGAGATATCTGCCGCGCTTGCAGAAGAGACAAATTCGGTAAAATCGCTCCGCGGCTTGGCAATAGGCTATGAAAGGTCCGGTGAGATGGCCCAAGCGGAAGGGCAGCTCGGTGAAGCACGCGAATATTATGAGAAGTCATTGGAGATAAGACTGGTTATTGCGGAGAAGACAGAAACGTCAGAGGCACTCCACGATTTGTCCATAATCTATCTTAATCTCGGTGACATAGCGAAAGCGGAAGAAAGGTTCGACGACGCGCAAGAATATTATGAAAAGGTACTGAATATAGAGATCGAGCTTGGAGGGGAGACAAATGCATCCGAGTCACGCCGCCTTTTGTCGGCAGCTTTCAGTAAGGTCGGCGACATAGAGAAAGCGAGAGGGCGGCTCTCCGAAGCGAGGGAATATTACGAGGGCGCGCTTGATATGTTTGCCGCGCTTGCGGATGATACAAAAACGGTTGAAAGTTATGACGATTTGGCCCTTTCATATTATAAGTTGAGCACTGTAGATTATCCGGAAGTTGACAGAGACTGTCTCCTCAGTGCGCTTGAAATTTGGGAAGTACTTGTGACGGCTTGCCCTGACGTCAGCGAATTCAGGGAGCGGCGCGACATGGCGAAAAGAATTCTCGGGCAGTGAAATACGCGATAGTTTTGTTAAAACAGAGGGGGAGGCATCATGTTCACATTGTCGTATAAGACGCGCGGGGGCGCGGAGGCGGCGGGGAAGCAGAGGGTGTTTTTCACTTGC
>CANQZE010000173.1 GCA_947628255.1 uncultured Clostridia bacterium
TGGGGACGACTTTGTGCGAGCGTCTCTCGTAAAAGCCGATACTGACTCTGCCACTGACTTTGTTGAATGAAAACGGAAGCGAGAGCTTGTTGCGATAGGCAAACGGCGCGCCGCCTATCGGCTGCGGCACATATACGGATATCCCGCCTATCTTGCGGAGCGCGTCGCAAACGGCGACGCTCTTGAAAGCGCGTTGGCGCTCTATAAGCATATGTTGCAGGTCGCATCCGCCGCACTTGCCGAAATAGGGACACGGCGGCTTGATCCTGTCCTTGGCAGGAATTAAAACCTCGATCAGCTCGCCGAAGGCGCAATCCTTTTTGACATAGGTGACGCGGGCGCGCACTGCCTCGCCCTCTATCGCGAAGGGAATGAAAACGGGGAACCGCCCTATTTTGACGATCCCCTCTCCGCCGCTCGCAGAACCCACGACGGCGCCCTCTATCACATCGCCTATCTTGACGTCAAGCACCTCTTATTCTCCTTTCAGAACTTCCTTGTAACGCGTGAAAAACTCCCGCACTCTCAAGCGATTTGCCTCGAGCGCGTCGCCGTCCTTGCCCAAAAGCGACAGCCTGTCCGCATACCACTCGTACAGCCTGAGCGCGTCGCGCCTCGCGGGCTTTTTGGGGAAACGAAGCAGATAGCAATGTCCGCCGTTCAAGATGTTTTTGCCGACATAATACGCGTTTTCCACGCCGAGCGCGGAGAGTTTTTGCCCCATACGCTTCGCCTCGCCCGCGCAGAGCATATCGAATCCACCGCCGCTGTTGTAGGTGGGCGGGAAATTCTCGCCGATATAGTCGTACGGCTCTATCTTGTCAGCGTACTCCCACTTTTTGAAGGCGGAACGCGTGCGCTTGTCCGACACGTAACGCGCGATGAGCGTGTGCGTGAAGGGGATGCGATACATCACTTTGAAACTGAAAAATCCGCTGACGAAGATCATAGCCGCGGGAGTCGTGAGAGGCTTGCCGACGGGCATATCCTGCAAAAAATCCTCAGACGTCGCCGCCACGGCAAGTTCCGCGCTCAAATGTCCGCCGGAGCTGTCTCCCGTCACCGCGATGTTGGCGGGGTCCACGCCGTACTCCTCGGCGTGGGCGACGATGAAGTTGTAGGCGTCCACGCAATCCGCGAGGTTGTCGGGATAAAAACACTCGGAGGGACAGAGCCTGTGGTCGATGACAAACACGGTCGCGCCGAGCGCCGCGAAACACTTGGCATATCCGCCCCTGCGCTTGCGGTTGTGGATCATCCAGCCTCCGCCGGGAATGTCCAGCACCGCCGCCCCCGCGACGGGACGGGACGGGATGTAGACGTCGAGACAGAGTTCCCGCCCGTCCACCGTCTTGTACGGCACGTCCTCAATCACCTTGATATCGTCAAAGGGCGTGCGCGAATTCGGCTCGCCGCGCGACTCCTCCACTGCGTCGAAGATGTCCGCCATCAGCGGGCGATAGAACATTTTATGCTCTTTGAAAAACGCTTTCTTTTTTGCCTTGAGCGCGACTTTTTCCTGCTTGTCCATAATCTTCTCCTGCACTTATCGACGGTTTATGTGTAGAATTTGCGCACATAAAATGTCGATTTTTGTCATTTTACATTTTTGGGGCAACTTCGCCTTGACAAAAAAGTACGGCGGAATATCCGCCGTAGCAAATCATCAAAGCGTTGCGTACACTTTTTTGAGTTTCGCAAAGCGAGGCAATCCGTCCTCGAGAGGAGCCTTCGCGTCGCCCTGTATGAGCGGCAGAGCGTACTCGATAAATTCGTCGCCGACATAGGATCCGTCCGCGGTGATCCACTCGAGCGGGACCTTCTTCTCCGTGTTGGCGGCAAGCTCGAGAGGCATAAGCACGTTTTTGCAAGCGTAGTTGCCCTTTGCGTCCGTCGTCCTCTCGAAGATGACCATCTTGTCCGTCTCGCCCTCGCACGCGCTCTTGACAGCGAACGCGCCCGCGTTGAACGCCTCCTCAACGTCCGTCCTGGACGCGAGATGAGCGCCGCAACGTTGCATAAGGCTGAGTTCTATGGGGCGCACCTTGACGCCGAGCCTCTCCTTGACCGCGGCGGCAAGCACCTGCGCAAGCCCGCCGAGCTGTGCGTGTCCGAAAGTGTCGTTTGCGGACGCCTTAGCCTCCGAAACATAGCTGCCGTCCGCGAACTTCAAGCCCTCCGAGACGGCGACGATGCACTTGTTGTCGTTCTTCTCGCACACGTTCTTGACGGAGGCGATGAATTTGTCCATATCGAAGGGGACTTCGGGCAGATAGATGAGGTCCGCGCCCAAGCCCTTGTAGCCAGCGAGAGCGGCGGCGGCAGTCAGCCAACCCGCGTTTCTGCCCATAATCTCCATAATGCAGACGCAACCGAAATTGTAGACCTTCGCGTCGAGATTGCACTCCATAATGGTGTTCGCGATGTACTTCGCGGCGCTTGCGTAGCCGGGGCAATGATCCGTGCCGAACAGATCGTTGTCGATGGTCTTGGGGACGCCGATGACGTTGCAATCATAGCCGACGGATTGCAGATATTTGCTGATCTTGTTGCAGGTGTCCATCGAGTCGTTGCCGCCGTTGTAGAAGAAATAGCGGA
>CANQZE010000174.1 GCA_947628255.1 uncultured Clostridia bacterium
GTCGACATCGCGAAGTTCTGCCTCGAGTTCACGGTGGACGAGAGCTGCGGCAAATGCACTCCCTGCCGCATAGGCAACCGCAGATTGCTCGAGTATCTCGAGAAGATCACGACGGGCAAGGCGACAATGCAGGATCTCGACGATATGGAACAGCTTTGCTACTACATAAAGAGCAACTCGCTGTGCGGCCTCGGACAGACCGCTCCCAACCCCGTGCTTTCCACGTTGCGCTATTTCCGCGACGAGTACGAGGCTCACATCAAGGAGCGCCGTTGCCCCGCGCACGTGTGCAAGCAACTCATTCAGTACAAGATTACGGACGCCTGCAAGGGTTGCTCGGCTTGCTCGAGAAAGTGTCCCGTCGGCGCTATCAGCGGCGAGATCAAAAAGAAGTTCGAAATAGACCAAAACAAGTGCATAAAGTGCGGACAGTGCATTGCGACCTGCCGCTTTGGCGCTATTATCAAAGAATAATCGAGGTGTACTATGGCATTGGTAAACGTTAAAATAAACAATATCCCCGTGCAGGTCGAGGAGGGTACGACCATTCTCGAGGCAGCAAGACAGGCGGGCGTCAAGATCCCCACGCTGTGCTATCTCAAGGGCGTCAATGAAATAGGCGCTTGCCGCGTTTGCGTTTGCGAAGTCAAGGGCGCAAGAAGCCTTGTCGCCGCTTGCGTGTATCCCGTGAACGAGGGAATGGAAGTTTTCACAAACACGAAAGCCGTCAGGGATTCCCGCAAAGCGACCGTGGAGCTGTTGCTTTCCAATCACAATCAAGATTGCCTGAGCTGCGTGCGCAACAACAATTGCGAGTTGCAAAAGCTCTCATTGGAGCTTGGTTGCTCTTCGCACAAATACGACGGCGTCAAGACGGAGTCTCACATCGACGCAAGCACGCCGTATCTCATCCGCGACAACTCCAAGTGCGTACTGTGTCGCCGTTGCGTCGCAGTGTGCAAGGAGTATCAATCCGTCGCGGTCATCGGCGCAAACAGCCGCGGATTCGACACTCACATCGCGTGCGCTTTCGAATCTCCGCTTGCAAACACCGCTTGCGTGGGTTGCGGTCAGTGCATAGTCGCATGCCCCGTCGGCGCGTTGCATGAGGTTGAAGAGATCGATCAAGTGAGCGCCGCCATCGCCGATCCCAAGAAACATGTCATCGTTGCGGCGGCTCCGTCCGTGCGCGTTGGCTTGGGCGAGGAATTTGGTATGCCCATCGGCACAAACGTCGAAGGCAAGATGGTCGCCGCACTGCGCAGGCTCGGCTTTGACGACGTGTTTGACGTCAACTTCGGCGCGGACCTCACGATTATGGAAGAGGGCGCGGAGTTCATCTCCCGTCTCAAAAACGGCGGCACTCTCCCGATGATCACAAGCTGTTCGCCCGCGTGGGTCAAGTTCTGCGAACACAACTTCCCGGATCAACTCGATCATCTTTCCACTTGCAAGTCGCCTCAACAGATGTTCGGAGCCATCTGCAAGACATATTACGCTCAAAAGCTCGGCATAGACCCCAAGGACATCGTCGTCGTTTCGATAATGCCTTGCACGGCAAAGAAGTTCGAGAAGGGTAGAGCGGCTCAAAGCGCGGCGGGAGTTCCCGACATCGACTATGCTCTCACTGTCAGAGAGCTTGCGAAGATGATCAAGAGCGCGGGCATAATCTTCGAGGAGTTGCCCGACGAGCAATGGGACGCGCCTCTCGGTATGTTCAGCGGCGCGGGACTCATCTTCGGCGCGACGGGCGGCGTTATGGAAGCGGCTCTGCGCACGGTCTACGAGGCGCTCACGGGCAAAGAAGCTCCGTCGCTTGATTTCACCGAAGTGCGCGGCACGGAAGGCATCAAGGAAGCCACCTATGACATCGGCGGCACCAAGGTCAAAGTTTGCGTAGCCTCCGGTCTTGCAAACGCGAGAAAGATAATGCAGGACGTCAGAGAGGGCAAGGCGGACTATCAATTCATCGAGATAATGTCCTGCCCGGGCGGTTGCGTCAACGGCGGCGGTCAACCCATCAAGTCCGCATTCGTGCGCAACAATTATGACATCAAGAAGCTGCGCGCCGCGTCCATCTATGCTCAGGACAAGGAGATGAAGCTCCGCAAATCTCACGAGAATCCCGCCATCAAGGAGCTTTACAAGGAGTTCCTCGGCGAACCCAATTCTCACAAGGCGCACGAGATTTTGCACACATCTTACGTCCCCAGAAACAGATATTGAGATAAGACTTTGATGTCGTATCATAATAGCGAGATCACCGTCCGAGCAAACCGTTCGGGCGGTTTTCATATCGCGAGAGAAATTCGCGAGGCTTTCATACGACCGCCAAATCAACAAAAGAGGGAATGAGGATGAAATTTGTTCTCAGACAAAATATTGGGCGGAAGAGAAGGAAATATCGTGAAAATTCCGAAAAAGATAAAAGGCACTCCAAACGGAGTGCCTTTGCTGACAGCAGTGTAATCAGTTGAACATATCCTTGAATGCCTTTCCGAATTTAAGGACGGGCGCTTTTGTTGCCGCGATGGTGATGGGTTGCTTTGTGAGAGGATTGAAGCCTTGTCTTTCGGGCTTATCCTTGAGCTCATAAG
>CANQZE010000175.1 GCA_947628255.1 uncultured Clostridia bacterium
ACGCCGTTTGAAAACGGCAAAGCGGACTTGAGAGCGTACGCCGATCTGCTTGATTTTCAACTGAAAAACGGAGTGAACGCTGTCGTCGCGCTCGGGACGACCGGGGAACCCGCCACTCTGTCGGAGGAGGAAAAGCGCCGCGTGACGGAATTGACTTTGGACAAGCTCAAAGGTAAGATCCCCGTCATCGTTGGTTGCGGATCAAACGACACGCGCGCCGCCGCCGCAAATTGCAAGCGCGCGGAAGAGATGGGCGCGGACGCGGCGCTTGTTGTGACGCCGTACTACAACAAATGCACTCAACAGGGCTTGATCGCGCACTTCAAGGCGATCGCCGCCGCGACGTCGTTGCCCATCATATGCTACAACGTGCCTTCGCGCACGGGCGTGAATATGCTTCCCGCGACGTTCGGAAAACTCGCACGGGAGACAGAGAATATCGTCGCGATCAAAGAGGCGAGCGGCAATATGGAGCAGATCGAACAATGCGTCTCGGAGGCGGGTGAAAACGCGGTAGTTTTTTGCGGCGACGACGGTTTGACGGTGCCTACGATGGCTATGGGCGGCGCGGGCGTGATCAGCGTTGCGAGCAACATCCTGCCAAGCGAAGTCTCCGAGATGACGTCGCTGTGCCTTGAGGGCGACTTCCCCTCCGCCGCAAAAATTCAACTGCGATTGTTGCCCCTCATCAAGGCGCTGTTTTGCGAGGTGAATCCCATCCCGATCAAGTACGCCGCAAAGCTGATCGGCTTTGGCGACGGCAGCGTGCGCCTTCCCCTCACGCCGCTTGAAGAGGGACATAGAGCCGAGCTTGAAGCCCTGCTCTCAAAGTTTGCGAAGATCTGAAGGAGACAAATGATCGGATATCATCAAAAATGCGCCCACTCGGACGCATTTTTGACATATTATTTGTTTTTGACAAGACTTATCTGTTGCTTCAAGACGGCGCTTGATTGCCTACGGGCGCAAATCAGCCCGTCACTTCCTTTTTGCTCGGTTTGACCAACTCTTCGTGGCACTCTTCAAAAGCGTTATCGTTGTACTCGACCTCGTTTTCGCACGTGAATGTCTTGAGTTGCGTGCATCCGAAGAATGCTCTATCCTCAATTTTTTCAAGCGCGGCAGGCGCTTCGTCCGCGCCCTTTTCCACGGTGACGGACGTAAGCCCCGTGCATCTTTCAAACGCGCCTTCCCCGATCGTCTTCACATTGGAGCCGATCGTGACGGAGGTTATGCTTGTTTGACTCAAGAACGCCTGCGTCCCTATTGCGACGACATTGTAATTCACGCCCGCGTATGTGACAAAAGCGGGTATCTCGATTGTATTCCCTTCGTGATCCGACGCAAGACCCGTGACGATCACTTCTTGGTTGGTGATCTGATATGCGAGACCGTCCTTGTTGAAGCTCGTCGGGATGGTCGGCTTCGGATTGAGATCGTCGCAACCCGCAAACGCGTTTTGCCCTATGGACTTGAGTCCGTTGTCGTCCTTAAATTCGAAGGAGCGCAATGAAGTGCAACCCTTGAAAGCGTTTCTTCCTATCGAGTGCAGATGCCAACCCTTCAAAATCACGTCGGTGAGCATCGTGTGATCCTCAAAGGCGTTGTCGGCGATCGCTGTCACGGGATATCCTCCCACCATATCCTCGATCTCCGCGATTTGAAGGTCAAACCTCTGCGCGATGACGGTCGCCTCTTCCTTGCCGTTTGCTATCATATAGCGCACGCCCGCCTGTGTGATATATTTATTTCCGTCTTTATCCTTATTCTCTGCAAGGCCGTCGCTGAAGATCAAGGTGCAACCTGAACCGCTCAAATTGGCGAGCCATAAAGGCGCTTCGTCGTTTGAGGCAAAATCACAATAGATGATCAACGCTATGCAGTTGCCAAACGCCTCGTCCTCGATGGTCGTCACATTCTTTCCGAGCTTGATCTCTTCGAGCGAGCGGCAGTTGTCGAACGCATGGTCTGCGATGAACTCGAGATTCGAATTCTCTTTGAGGCCGTCGATTGTGTGCAACATATAGCAACCTCTGAACGCGGCGCTTCCGATACCGGTGATTTTTCCCGCATTAAACTTTACGCTCTTGAGAGAGGCGCAATTTTCAAACAGATTGTTGTTCACCTCGGTGATCGCGGTCATTGACAAGTCGATCTCTGTCAACCCTGTTCTCGAGAAGGCGCCCACGCCCAAGCTGACAAGATTGTCCGAATTTTCTGCAAATTGGATGGAAGTCAGATTGGAGCAGTTGTAAAACGCGTTGTTGCCGATGAATCTCATTTGCGTGGAGATCTCTTCGCTGACGACAAAACGTCCTCTGCCATTCTCGTAGAAGATGATGTTGTATCCCGCCTCGCCGTCCACAACGTCTTGGTCGTCGTCCGTCTTGAGCGTTATATCGCCGAACACCGTGCTGGGGATATACAGATAGACGGGTCTGGAGTTGTTGTTTTTGGGCAATTTCAGCCCTTCTTGAAGTTTGGTCACCCTGTAGATGATCGGCAGGTCCGATTTCTCATCCTTGTCGCCCAACGAAAATTCCGCGGGAATCGCCAACGCA
>CANQZE010000176.1 GCA_947628255.1 uncultured Clostridia bacterium
TGATACCTATTGCCCAACTGCAAGCGTCGCCCATCAACTTGCCCATACCGATGAAGCTCAGGTCAATGCCGTCGCGGATGAGGATACAGCTTGCCTGCACGGCGATGCCAAGGCCTATGTTGCGCCCGAAGCCCAAAAGATAGGTCGCAAGCACGATCATAATCATCTTGTTGCTCTTCAGCTCGCGGAACATCTCCTTGAAGGACATCGCGGACGAGGCTGTCGTGCGCGCCTGCTCGCGGCATTTGAAGTACATCAGCAGTTGGAACACCAACCCGAGCGCGACCATAATGCCCGTCGTAATGAGGTATTCCGTCTTGCCGATGCCGTCGCTGCCCGTTATCATACTGACTATGGTGAAGAATATGCCAGAACAGGCGAGCGCCGCGGACTTGAGCGTGTTTGCCCATCCCGCAGCGTTGTTTGTGTCCGTCGGGTTTGTCGTGACGAGGGAGAGCATCCCTTGCGAGGGGATATCCGCCATCGTCATCGAGACGTTCCAAAGTATAAGGACTAGCGTGATGTAGATGTACTTGCCGACCGTGCCGCCCGTGCTGTCGCCAAACGGGATCGCCACAAAGGACAACATCGTGAACGCCGCAAGCGGGAAGGCGGACATCAGGATCCACGGCCTCATCTTGCCCGCCTTGAAATTCGCGCGGTCTATGAGGTTGCCGATGATGAAGTCCGCAAATATGCTGACGAATTTCGCAACGAGAATGATGATCGCAACCACAATGAGGTTGGCGTTGAGTATCTTGTTGAAAAATTCCGCCTGATAGCTGTTGACAAGCCCTATGGCGAGGTTGATGCCCATCACGCCAAGCGCGTATATCCACATATTGCCGTTGAGACCGATAAAGCGCTTTTCGGGCTTTTGTTCCATAAGATTTTGCTGAGTCATAAAATTCTCCCCTGTGAGACATAATAGTCACAATGATAATATTATATAGCACAAGATGAGATATTTCAAGTCTCAAAGCAATTTTGTGGGTCCGGGCAAAGCCGCAGCGGCCGCGCAAAAAAAATTTGAGGAAACTTTTTTGAAAATATTTACATTTTCGGCGGTATTTGATATTATATTTTACAGAAAAATTTGGGCATAGCCCATAGGAGGTTTTTGTTATGGCAAAGTCATTTTCCGGCTGGTTCAACAGTCAAAGTCGCGTGATCCAAATCATCCTGCTTCTCATCCCGGTTGTGAACTGGGTCGTTGAGATCCTCGTGAGATGGTCTTCGGCAATTCAAACCAAAAAGCCGCTCAATCTTGTTGCTGCGATCCTCGTCACATTCTTCGGCATCGTGATCGGTTGGCTCGACATTATTTGGTGCTTGCTGTTCAAGCATATGATCCTTGCGGACTGAGTCATCAACGCAATCTATGGCAGATCGCCCCAAACGGGCGATTTGTTTTTTTATCGCTGTTTTCAAAACAATATGCAAGCGTCCGCGTATCGCATTGAGCCAAGCGCCGCGATCGGGGTTGATTTGAAAGCAAAATTGGGATATAATAAATATAGCTCGCATAGTTTTCCCTTAATTAAAATGTCGGAGGTAAACAATGGAACTTGTCATCAGGCAAAAGTATTTCACGATCGGCAACAGATTCGCCATTGAAAACGGCAACGGCGCGCCCGTGTTTTACGCAAGCGAGAAGCTGTTCAAGTGGCGCGCGAATATGGACATTTTTGATCTTAGCGGCGCGCTTTTGGCGCATATGGAAGCAAAATTTATGCATTTCTTCAGCTATTTTGAGATCAGCGACGCGACGGGCAGAGTCGTGGGCGCGTTGGATGAAAAGTTCCATATGCCGTTTATGCGGCGCGCCAAGCTGACCTATGAGGACAATGTGTGCAAGATCAAGGCGGGTCCCATCCATATGAAGACGTTCGCGAAGGACGAGAGCGGCAAGTGGGACAAAAAACACCCCGTTTGCACGTCCACAAAAAAGCTGTCTCACGTGGCGGACACCTATGTTGTGGAAGTGGACGAAAGGCGCATAGATCCCATCATCGGCGCGATGGTGGCGCTTTGGTACGACAAGATCAAGCACAACTCCTCTCACTGAGCGATTTGTGAGGCGCGCAGGCGACGATTCGGCAAGTCGCGGCTCAGTCGCACATTGGAGAGCTTTTTGAAACGTTCGTTTGATCGCGCTTGCGCGGCGCGGGCAGATTTGTCGCGGCGCGCTGAAGCGCGCGTACATCCGAACTTTTTGTTTTTTTTGAGAGCAAATATTTCATTTGCGATAAAATTTCGCTTGTAAATACATTCAAAATATATTATCATAAAGCAGACAGAAAAGGTCACCGCGTCGCGCGTGCGCGATAAGCGGCAAAAGGAGTGATTATGAAAAATTTGAAGGGAGCATGTATGTTCGGACAATCCGGCGGTCCGACGTCGGTCATCAACAGCAGCGCGGCGGGCGTCTTCACGGAGGCGCTCAAGCAGGGCAACATCACGGCGGTCTACGGCGCGGAACACGGTATCGTGGGCATTTTGGGCGAGAAGTTCTTCGACATCTCCAAGGAG
>CANQZE010000177.1 GCA_947628255.1 uncultured Clostridia bacterium
AGCGCCGCGCATCCCTCGAACGTGTGTGCGTTTATCGCCGTCAGCTCTGTGGGCAGGGTGATCTGCGCGAGCGCCGCGCAATTTGCAAACGCGTGATCGCCGATGGCTGTGACGGTACTCGGCAGAGATATCGCCGCGAGATTTTGGCAGCCGTCGAACGCGTGCGCGCCTATCGAAGTCAGCTCTTCGGGAAGAGTTATCTGCGTGAGCGCCGCACAATTTGCAAACGCGTAATCGCTCACCTCGACTCCTTTTTTGACGATGACGCTGTTTAGCGCCGCGCCCTCGAACGCGTGCGGGTAGATGTCGGTCAGACCGACGACGCCGTTGAGGTTGACGCTTGTGACGTCTGCCTCTATGTCAAAGGCGTAAACTTTTTTCTCCACCTTGTACGTCCAAACGCCGTTGGACTCGAGTTTCAGCACGTTTTTGAACTCTTCATCCGCCTTTATGATTTCGGCGTAGGGCGCCTTGATCATCGAGGATACAGTGGTCGCGCTCAAATTTTTGACTTGGACAAGTTTGAAACAATTTTCAAACGCGGTTTTGGCTATACTCGTCACGGTCTCCGGGATGGTGAGCGAGCGGAGCTTGCCGCAGTTTGCAAACGCGCTTTCTCCTATGCTCTCGCCGCCCGTCAGCGTGACGTCCCTCAGCGAGGAGCAGTCCGCAAACGCGCGCGCGGAGATCGTCTTTGCGTTCAGTTGAAGCGATATGAGCGCCGCGCATCCCTCGAATGCTCCCTCGCCGATCTCCTCGATCCCTTCGGGGAGAGTCGCGGAGGAGAGAAAGACGCAACCTTTGAATGCGTTTGAGGATATCTTTTTGATCTCGGCGACGGTGAGCGTCTCAAGCGCCGAGCAACCTTCAAACGCGCTCTCGCCAATCGTCTCCGCTTTTGCGGGGATCGTGAGAGAGGAAAGACTTGCGCAATCTTTGAAGGCTTTTGTGCCGATTGTCGTCACGCCTTCCGCTATCGTAAGCGTCGTGAGTCCGGCGCAACCCTCGAAGGCGCTCTCGCCGATCTCCGCCGTCGAAGGGATATTGACCTCGGCGAGGCTCTCACAACCGCCGAAAGCGTTTTGACCAATCTTTGTCAAACCCTCCGCAAGAGCGAGCGTTTCGAGATTGACGCAACCGCTGAATGCAAATTCTTCGATCGCAGTGACGCTCGCGGGGAGAACGACGGATCTGAGGCTCGCGTTGCCTTCGAAGGCGTGCGGATATATCGCCGTGACCGTGCTGCCCGTCAGATCGAGGACGTCGCTCGCGCCGTCGTATCTGATTGCGTAGACCGTCTCGCCCACCGTGTACGTCCAGACTCCGTTGTCCTCTTTTTTGAGCGTGTTTTTGAATTGATCCGCCGATTCGGACACTTCGCCCTCGGAGTGCGCGGGCGAGGTCAATCCCGTCTTGGACGGATCCGTGATATGAACAAGGACGCCGCAACTCGCAAACGCGTCAGAACCTATTTTCGTGACGCTCGCGGGGAGAACGACCTCGGCAAGCAGTTTGCAACCGTCAAAGGCGTGATCGCCGACGCTCTTCACTCCCGCCCCAAACGTGAGGGAAGAGAGCGCGGCGCAACCGGCGAATGCGTATGCGCCGATCGTCTCGCAATCTTCGGGGATCGCCAAAGCGCCGATCTGCGCGCCGTCAAAGGCGTGATCGCCAATGGTCTTGACGCCCTTTTCGAGTGTGAGAGAAGCAAGTTGATCGCAAGAGGCGAATGCATATTGACCTATCGTCGCGCATTCCGCGGGAATGGTCAGCGAGGACAAAAGCGTGCTTTCAAACGCGTGATTGCCAATGCTCTTTAGCGCCGCGGGAAGGGAGACCGCATTCAGGCTTGTGCCTTCGAAAGCGCTATCGCCTATGACCTTCAACGAGGCGGGGAATTGCACCGAAGTCAACTGCGCGAGGCCTTTGAATGCGTTCGGATATATCGTCGTGATGTCGGCGACGGAAAGATCAAGCGCCGTGGCGTCGCCGTCATAGGAGATGGCGTACAGCTCGGGAGCTTGAGGCGCCTTGTCGTCAGCGGTCTGAGCATCGCCTGAGGATTCCTCCGCGGGAGGGGCAACAAGATATGTCCAAACGCCGTTGCTTTTGCGCTCGAGCGTGTTTTGGAATTGAGTCTCTTTTTGCTGTACCTCGCCTCCGAAAGTCGCGGGAGAGGAGATCGTCGACTTGGTGCGGTTGTCGATGTGGACAAGCCTCAGACAACCGCTGAACGCCGTCGAATGCAAAGATGTCACAGTTTCGGGAATTACGATGGAAACAAGCCCCGTGCAATTTGCAAAAGCGTGCGAACGTATCGTTGTCACGCTCTCGCCGAAGTCCAGCGCCTTGAGCGCTTCGCAACCGTCAAACGCGTTGGAGCCAATCTCTTCCGCGCCGCCGTTGAAGTCGAGCAGTTGCAATTTTGCGCAATTCTCAAAGGCGTTATCGCCGACGCGCTTCACGCTTTGATCAAAAGTCACGCTTGCAAGTCCCGCGCAATGGGCGAAAGCGAAGGAGCCTACGG